>JBKJVY010000381.1:0-5119 GCA_046717185.1 Thermoanaerobaculia bacterium | reverse complement strand
TCGTAGAGGATCGAACCGAAGGAGAACTGATCGGAGCGGTAGTCCACGTCGCGGCCGCTCGCCTGCTCCGGCGACATGTAGCCGACCGTCCCCATGACGGTTCCCGGCACGGTGCCCGGCGCGCCCGCCATGGTCTGCAGCGCCGACCCGCCGTCGGAAGACGTCAACTCGGTGAGCTTCGCGAGGCCGAAGTCGAGGATCTTGACGAAGCCATCCTTCGAGACGATCAGGTTCTCGGGCTTCAGGTCCCGGTGGACGAGCCCCGCCTCGTGCGCCTTCGCGAGGCCTTCGGCGACCTGGACGGCGACGTCGAGCAGCTTGCGCGGCAGAAGCGGCCCGTCCGCGAGCGTCTCCCGGAGCGTCTTTCCCTCGACGAGCTCCATCGCGAGGTAGATCGTCGAATCGACGGATCCGACGTCGTAGACGGTGACGATGTTCGGGTGGTTCAGCGCCGACGCGCTGCGCGCCTCCTGCTCGAACCGGCGCCGGCGCGAATCGTCGCCGGAAACTTCGGGCAGGAGCACCTTGACCGCGACCTCGCGCCCGAGCCGTGTGTCACGCGCGCGGTAGACCTCTCCCATTCCGCCCGCGCCGAGCGGGGAAACGATCTCGTAGGGTCCGAGGCGCGAGCCGGGGGAGAGGGGCATCTCTGGCGGAGATTATCCTTCGGATCGAGCAGCTTTGCGTCCGAACCGGACCATTAACCACTTTGGAGCGCGCCGCAGGGTGGGCCCATCCGCTTTTTTCACTTGACGCTCAAGCCAAACGTACTATGATGCGTACTCTTATTCGTACGGAGAGTGAACATGACCGAAATGCCGCTGATGACCATGAGACAGAAACTGACGGGACTCAACCGGGAGCTGCAGAAGAGTCCCGGAACCGTCGTTCGCGTGACTCATCGCGGGAAGCCTTCTCTCGCTGTCATGTCCGCGGAGCTGTACGACAGCCTCGTCGAGACCCTGGACGTGATGTCGGATCCGGAAGCAGTCGAGGCGCTTCGCGGCAGCCTGGCCGACATCGAAGCGGGCCGAGTTCGCTCCCTCGACGAGGTCGCGCGCCGCCTTCACCTGCGGCGGTGACATCGGGTCCTCGTTATGAAATCGCCTGGGCGGAAACGGCCGTCCGGATGCTCTCGAGGATAGGCGACCGCCGAATCCAGCAAGAACTTTTCGACGCCTCGAAACGCCTGGAGCTCGAACCCGAGAAACAGGGAAAGCCGCTCCGCGAAGGACTCATGGGTTTCCGTAGTCTGAGGGCCGTCGGCCAGCGCTACCGCATTCTGTACACGTTCGACACGGCGTCTCGGATCGTACAAGTCGTCGCAGCCGGACTCCGTCGAGCCGGTGCGCGTGATGACGTTTACGCTCTCGCACAGAAGTTGGTGCGGCTCGGCCTCGTCCCCGCGCCAAAGGCCCGTACACGGAAGGCGCGAAAGGCACCGCGGAAGAAGAGGTAGGCGAGCCCGCTTCCGGTCTGGCTCAGTGCGGAATCTGGTCTCCCGCCCCGGCCTCGCGGGTCGTCCCGAAGAGAAGCCGGCCCTCCTCGAACGCGGTGTCCCGCAGGGTGACGGCAAACGCCTCGCCGAGCGATTCGACGGGATGCACGTCGAGCTTCGCGCGCACCTCTTCGGTCAGGTCCTCCAGATCGGCCTCGTTCTCCTTCGGGATCACGATGGTGGAGATTCCGGCCCGGACAGCTCCGAGGATCTTCTCCTTCAGGCCGCCGATCGGAAGAACGCGTCCGGAGATCGTGATCTCGCCGGTCATCGCCACGTCGTTCCTCACCGGGCGCTTCGAGAACGCGGACACGAGCGCGGACGCCATCGCGATTCCAGCCGAAGGACCGTCCTTCGGAATCGCGCCCGCCGGCACGTGGACGTGGACGTCCCGCTCGAACTCCGTCTCGGAAATTCCGAGCCACGCGGCGTGGGATCGCGCGAAGGTCCACGCGGCCCGCGCCGACTCCTTCATGACGTCGCCGAGCTGGCCGGTCAGGATCAGCTCGCCCTTTCCCCGCATGAGCGACGTCTCGACGAACATGATGTCGCCGCCGGCCGGGGTGTAGTACATCCCGGTCGCGATTCCGACCTGGTCCTCCGGTGCCATCTTCTCGGGATGGACGCGCGGGCGTCCGAGGAGCCCCCGGACGTCCTCGGCGCGAACGGTCTCCGTTTCCACTTCGCGGGCGGCAACCCTCCGCGCGACCTTGCGGGCGAGCTTCCCGAGCTCGCGCTCGAGCTGCCGAACGCCCGACTCACGGGTGTAGCTCGCGATGACCTCGAGGATGGCGCCGTCCTCGAAAGAGAGCTGCCCCGCCCCGAGCCCGTTTTCCTCGAGTTGCCGCCGCACGAGATAGCTCTTCGCGATCCGGAGCTTCTCTTCCTCAGTGTATCCGGCGAACGTGACCGTCTCCATCCGGTCGAGGAGCGGCCCCGCGATGTTCTGGATGAAGTTGGCCGTCGCGATGAAGAGGACCTCGGAGAGGTCGAACGGAACCGCCGTGTAGTGGTCGGTGAAGCTGTCGTTCTGCGCCGGGTCGAGCACCTCAAGAAGCGCCGACGCGGGGTCCCCCTGGTAAGAGACGCCGAGCTTGTCCACCTCGTCCAGCAGGAAGACCGGGTTCTTCGTGCCCGCCTGCTTCATTCCCTGAATGATCCGGCCGGGCATCGCGCCGATGTAGGTCCGCCGGTGGCCGCGGATGTCTGCCTCGTCGCGGGCGCCGCCGAGCGAGATGCGCACGTACTTGCGCCCCATCGCGCGGGCGATCGACTTCGCGATGGAGGTCTTGCCGACGCCGGGAGGCCCTGCGAAGAGCAGAATCCTTCCGCGCGCGCGGGCGGACTTGCGAAGCGCGTCTTTCGGCGCGCCCGGCTCGGGCGACGGCTCCGCTTCCGCGGCCGCCTCGGTCTCCTTCGCCTTCTCCGTCGCCTGCGCGAGCTGCCGCACCGCGAGGAACTCGAGGATCCGGTCCTTCACGTCCTTCAGCCCGTAGTGATCTTCGTCCAGGACGCGCGCGGCCTCCTGCACATCCAGGTGCTCCTCGCTGCGCACGTTCCACGGGAGCTCCGCGATCGTTTCGAGATAGGTGCGGATGACCTGCGACTCCATGGACTCGCGACCGATGCGCGTCAGGCGGGCCCACTCGCGGTCGACCTCCTTGCGGGCTTCCTCCGGAAGGTCGAGCGCATCGAGCTTCGAGCGGAGCTCCTTCAGCGACTCGTCGTCCGCGCCTTCCCCCTCGCCGAGCTCTTTCTGGATCGCCTTCATCTGCTCGCGCAGGTACATCTCGCGCTGGCGGCCGCCGAGCTCCTCCTTCACCTTCTCCTGGATGTCCTCCTGCGCGGAGAGAACGTCGATCTGCCGTTGGACGTGGACAAGGACGCGGCGAAGCCGGTCCTCCACGGACAGCGTCTCGAGCAGCGCCTGGCGCTCCGCGGGCGGGATGTCGATGTACCCCGCGACGAGGTCCGCGAGCCGGCCGGGCTCGTCAACCTCGGCAAGGATCTGGTTGACCGCCTCTTCGGGCAGCCCCATCTTCTTCCCGAGCTCCGCCGCGCGCTCGCGCGCCTCCCGGTGGAGGGCGAGAAAGGCCGCGTCTTGCGAGTCGAGCGGGTTCATTTCGCTCGCTTCCTGGACGGTCGCCTCGAGGTGACCGTCCTTGGTGACGTACCGCAGGGCGATTCCGCGGGACTCTCCCTGCAGAAGCAGACGGATTCCGCCGAGGCCGCGCTGAACCGACCCGATCGTCGCGATCGTCCCGATCGTGTAGAGCCTCTCCGGGGCGACCTCGTCGCCGTCCTGCCGCTGGCTCACCGCGAAGACCCTCTTGTCCGCGCGGTTCACGGCGGCCTCGATCGCCTTCAGCGTGCCGGGGCGGCCGGCGTTGATCGGAAGCCCGACGCCCGGGAAGAGGACCGAGTTGCGCATCGGGACGACCGGAAGATTGTGCGATTCAGCCATTCGAGACTCCTTCAAAGGTGGACGCGCCCATTGGGGCGGGCCCACCGCAAAATACGGGCCGAAGCGCTGTCAGGATTCCAAGAGGCCTGAGAGCGCCGTTGGCGGCGGGCTCGCGGAAAAGATCAGCCGACGTAAAAACCGGAATTCGGCGAGTCGAATTCCACGCCGGTGAACGCGGCGGCTTCACTCCCGAGATCTCGGCGCTACGGCCGGGCGTTGCGGTAAACCTCGCGACGGTGGGCGATTCGGAGCACCAGGAATCCCTCGTCCGTGCGAGCGTAAATCACCCGATAGTCGCCGACCCTGAGGCGAAAGAGCCCGGTGAATTCACCCTGTAGCGGCTTCCCTCCCGGCGCACCGGCAGCGAAGACCTTCTCGATCTGGTGGATAACGCGAACTGCGGCGGGAGAATCGAGCCGACGAAGGTCTCCCTCAACGGAGGCCTTGTACTCAACCCTTCTGTTTTCGGCCAATCCGCTTTTTGAGCTCCGCGGCCGATAGGACGGGATCGTCCTTGTCGCGAAGCCGATCGAGAGCGACCTGGTAATCCCCGGCTTCGGCGAGATAGGAGTCGAGAGCCTTCTCGATGAAGTAGGTCTTCGGTCGATCGGACGCCCTGGAAAGCTCCTCGAGCGCCTTCGCCGTATCGTCAGCGAGGCGGACCGAAATCGATTTCGACATGCCGGAAAGTGTATTACATGAGGGACATGGCGTGCAAGCAGGGCTTGCTCGGCGCGACTCGCCCGCCGTCAAGTTCGCTCTCGGGGCAGGCGCTCGGGGACGGCGGGGGGCGACTCGATGAACGCAGCGATACGGTCGCGGATCTCGTCCGGAACCGGCACGGGCTCGAAGTTGCCTTGTCGCACGCATACGAGGACGTAGCGTCCCGTCGCGACGAGCTCGTCGGCCCTCTCCTTGCGCCTTACCTCGAAATCGAGGTGGATCGACGTCCGCCCGATCCGGCTGAAGTACGCCTCGACGACGAGAAGCTCGTCCAGCTTCACGGGCTGGAAGAAGTTGCACTCGACGCGCACGCGGGGCAGCCAGATTCCGAGCGACTCGAACAGAAAGCGATAGTTGAGCCCGGCCGACCGGAGAAGCTCAGCCTCCGCGAGGGCGAAGAACCGCAGGTACGCCTGGTAGTTGATGATCCCCGC
>JBKJVY010000380.1:0-6264 GCA_046717185.1 Thermoanaerobaculia bacterium | reverse complement strand
ATCTCGACGAAAGGCTTCTTCTCGTCTTCCGCGGAGAGGCGGTACTCCTCCTGGAACCGATCCGCGAGCTCCCGCGCGGCGCGCGGGGTCAAGGCGACGGTCTCGTAGGAGAAGTGCACGCTTCGCTCCGCCTCGCTCTCGTAGCCGAGGACTCGGAGCCCCTCCTTGACGACCTTCTGGAGGTACGACTGGCGGACGTCGATCACGTTGATCACCGACGTCGCTTTGCCGAAGTCCGGCGCCTCCGGGTCGCTGCCCGCGTGGGCGGTCCGCCAGAGGGGACGCTCGCGGACCTCCCGCGGGATCTCTTCTTCCGTGACAGCGCCCGAGTTCCAGCCCGGCCGGAAGCGCTCGTAGTCGAAGTCGACGTCGAGAAGGCCGAACTTCCAGAGCTGGTAAGCGATGTCCTTCGCCGTGTAGGTGACCGTACCGTTCGAGCGGACGAGGATCTTGTCGGGCTCCTCCATCCCCGCGAACTCCGGCGAGTCCGCGAGGCGCAGGACCCAGCAGCCGGCTTGCTTCCCCTCCGTTTCGAGCAGGACGGCACCCGATCCCTTCAGGCGTTCGAAGGCCCGCTTCCAGAAATTCTTCCGGAGGATGTCGCTCTCGCGCGGGAGGAGGTCGTACGCGACGCCGAGCCTCCCCATGGTCGCGAGATGCGCGGAGACGACTGCCTCCGTCAGGACTTCCGCGATTTTCGCGGTCTCGTTCGTCCCCTCCTCGATCGCGTGGAGGACCTCGGCGCGCCAGCCGAGGGCCTCGGGGTTCTCCTCGTAAACCCGCGCGACCTCGGCATACACGTCCCAGCAGAGGTAGGCGATTCCCCGAGGATGCCGCGCCCCGTCGGGCAGCGGTTCTCCGCGGATCGCGGCCCGCACGTCGTCGGCGGACCGCACGCCCTTCAACCTGGTGAGCCCGGCGACGACGTCGGCAACCTGCACGCCCGTGTCGTCGAGGTAGTTCTGAACCTCCACCCGGTTTCCCAGGAAGGTGAGCGCGCGGGCGAGAACGTCCCCCAGTGTCGCGTTTCGAAGGTGCCCGATGTGCGCCGCCTTGTTCGGGTTGATGTTCGTGTGTTCGACGATGGTCTTGCCCTCCCGCGCGGGAGTGGGCGGGGGCTCCGCCACCATCGCGGCGGCGAGTCGGCCCCGGTCGAGGAAGAAGTTCAAATAGCCCCCGCCCTCGACGCGCGCTTCGCGCACTCCTTTTGGAAGCGCGAGTGCCCGGGCGAGATCCGAAGCGATCGCCCGCGGCGCCTTCTTGAGCGTCTTCGCGAGGTCGAACGCGGCCGGAGAGGCGAAGTCGCCCATCTGGAGAGAGGGCGGCCGCTCGAGCGCGACCGACTCGAGGTGCACGCCCCACAGCCTCTCGGCGGCGTCTCGCACGGAAGCTGCGAGGCCCGCGCGGATCGAGTCCAGAGTCAGTGCACCGGTCATGAGCGGGGAGTATAAGGAACGGCAATAGCCGGACGAGTCCCGGCGTTACCATCTCTCCCATGAACGAGAACGTCGTCCGCTCGGTGTCGATCGAAACGAGCACGGGAGATGCCTTCGACGCGTTCACACGAGTCGCCGAGCTCCTGTCGTGGTGGTGCGAAGGCGCGCTCGTCGGCCGGCGCGCCGGCGGCAACTGGGCGCTCGGGTTCACCGATGAGCGCGGAGGTACGCAGGCGACCATGATGGGAAAGATCGAGACCTACGAGCCGGGCCATCGCCTCGCTGTGCGCGACATCTCCTACGAGCCGCGGTCGGGCGTGCCGCTCGAAGGTCTCAAGATCGAGCTCACCTTCGTCGAGCGGGACGGCGCCTGTCTCGTTACCGTCGAGCAGGGAATCCCCGACGCCGGCCCCGCGTACGAGATCTATCGCGGGAAAGCGGGCTCGGGCTGGGA
Source organism: Thermoanaerobaculia bacterium (assembly GCA_046717185.1). Taxonomy (GTDB): domain Bacteria; phylum Acidobacteriota; class Thermoanaerobaculia; order UBA5066; family Gp7-AA6; genus Gp7-AA6. Next base: position 4,374 of record JBKJVY010000380.1, on the reverse strand, counting down.
GGATCGGCTCGCCGAACTCAAGCGATACCTCGAGGGGCCCCGCGAGCGCCGCGTGCTCGTCGAGGCGGGACTGCCGGAGAACTAGAATCACTCAGATGGCGACCGAGAGCGCGGCCTGTGAGCGGTGCGGCGGCACCGGCTGGGTGCTGGAAGCGCTCGACGGACGGAAGCAGGCGCGGCCTTGCTCGTGTCGGGGCGAGACCTTGAAACGCGAGCGGCTGGTCGCGGCGGAGATCCCGGAACGCTATCGCGACGACAACTTCGCCAACTTCGCGGATGACTCCCCGATTCTCGTCCGTGCGAAACAGACCGCACGGGATTTCGTGGACTCCTATCCGGCGGTCGACTCGGGCCTGCTCCTCGTGGGCCCGGCGGGGCGGGGCAAGACCCACCTCGCGTGCGCGATCCTCTCGGAGCTCGTCGCCACGAAAGGAGTCGGCGGTCTCTACGCGGACTTCTCCGACCTTCTCCTGCGAATCCAGACGAGCTTTCGCCCCGACGCGGACTCTTCCAAGGAGTCGGTTCTCACGCCGTACGCGGAGGCGGAGGTCCTCGTGCTGGACGAGCTCGGCGCTTCCAAGCCTCATCCCTGGGTCCTCGACGTCCTCTACAACCTGCTGAACACGCGTTACAACCGGAAGCGGATCACGATTGCCACCTCCAACTTCGAAGACGAGCCGGACGCGGCGTCCGGCGAGAGGGAGAAACTCGAGGATCGGATCGGCTACCGCCTCCGCAGTCGCCTCTACGAGATGTGCACCCTCGTGACGCTGCGCGGAAAGGACTACCGAAAAGATGTCCTCGGCACTCACGTCCGGTCCCGATTTTGAGCCGCGGACGGCTCGCGGCGCCGGCGTTCGCGGCCGTCTGCCTCCTGTGGGCAACCGGCTGCGCGAGCGGACCCCCTTCACGGCCCGGTGAAGCGCCCGCACCGGGCGCTCCGCCCTCGGCCTCGCCGGAGCGCCGGGATCGGCGCGCGGCCCCCCCGTCGGCGGACGTCCCGACGGCGCGCGCCCCGTCCGGCGTTCTCTACCGCGTCGGGTTGAAGAGCGACCTCGCGGAGCTCACGTACGGGTCGGCAGGGGAGCCGTGGATCGTCGTGTCGGCGGGACGCGCGGAGCGGCTCCGGGGTCCGATCACCTTCCGGCCGGAGGCACCCGCATCCGGCGCGCCCGCGTTCTCCGTGCAGGCCGGCGCGTTCTCGCAGGAGGAACCGGCGCGACGCAAGCTCGAGAAGCTCGCGGCCGACTTCCAGACGACCGGCTCGGTCGCGTTCTCGGCGGAGCGGGGCGTCTATCGCGTGCTCGTCGGGACCTTCGGGACGCGTCCGGAAGCGGAAGCGTTCGCGGAAAGGCTCCGCGCCGCAGGGCAGGAAGCGGTCGTGTCGGAGGGCGCCTCTCGCGCCGTCACTCCGGCGGCGCCTGCCACGATCCGCGTGACCGCGGAGGACGGAGCCGTGCGCCGCCTCGCCTCTCCCATCGATGTGTTTGCTCCGGCGCCCGCGCCCGGCCCAGCCAACGTGAGCCTCGACGGCAAGCCGTATCGAGGAAGCCTCCTCGTGACGGTGAACTCACGCGGGACGCTGAACGTCGTCAACCTCGTGGACCTCGAGGAGTACCTCTACGGCGTCGTGCCGGCGGAAATGGGGCCCCGGCGCTATGACGAAATCGAGGCGCTCAAAGCGCAGGCGGTCGCGGCCCGGACCTACGCCTTTGCGCACCGCGGTCAGTTCGGGGCGGAGGGATACGACCTCTGCGCGACGCCGAAGTGCCAGGTGTATGCGGGACTCTCGGCCGAGGATCCCCTGACGAACGGCGCCGTAGACGCGACGCGCGGGCTCGTGATCGCCTCCGGCGGGACCTTCGCGGACGCCCTGTTCATCTCGACGTGCGGCGGCCGAACCGAGAACGTCGAGAACGTCTTCCTCGGAGGTCCCGCTCCTTACCTCGTGTCGGTCGAGTGCGGGGAGCTCCAGACGACCCCGCTCGCGGGAGCGCGCGTGCGCTCGGCTTCGCCGTCTGGCCGCTCCGGCCTCGAGTGGCGCGGCTACGTGCTCGAGCGGCACTCCGGCGGGCGCCGGGGCGGCCGGTCCGCACTCGTCGACGCGGCGCAGCGCCTCGCGGGAATCGAGAGGCGGGCGGCGCCCGCTTCGTCCCTGTCCCCGGCCGGGGCGTATCCATCGATCCTCGAAGCGTTCGACCTGACCGCCGCGCGCGCGATTCACCTGCAGCCGCGCGAAGAGCGGTATTACGCCGAGTCCCCCGCGGCGACCGGCCGGCTGACCGGATCCGCCCGCGACGCCTACGCTTTCCTGTTCCGGTTCCGGTTCGGCGCGGGAGAGCCGCTGCCCCCTCCGGACCGCAGCCTCTCCGAGGGGGAGTACGGGGGCCTCCTCTTTTCGGGCGCCCTCCGTCTCCTCGGAGTGACCGAGGGTTCCGGAAAGTTTCTTTCGCGCGAAGGGTCGAACGTCTGGGCGCGGACTACCGAAGGGCGCGTCGGCCTCCCCGTGGATCCGGACCTCCCGCTCGCGCGCCGCACCGGGGACCGCTGGTTCGTCGCGTCCTCTCTGTCTCTGCGCGCCGGGGACCGGCTTCGCTGGTGGAAGCGGGGAAACCAGATCCTGGCGCTGTGGGTCGAGGTCGACTCGGCGGGGCCGTCATTCGAACGGGAGTCCTCCTGGACCGAGTGGGTGCGCCGCGTGACCGGCCGCGAGCTCGCGCGCCGGATGGCCGCTCGCGTGGAGGGGACCGAAGTCCGCGACCTCGTCGTCACGAAAAGGAGCGCGTCGGGGCGGGTGACCGAGATGCGCGCCGTCACCGACGCGGCGGAGGTCACGTTGAAGGGGTTCGACGTCCGGCAGGCGCTCGAGGTGCCCGAGATGCTCTTCACGTTTTCGCGGACGAAGGGCCCGCAGGGAGAGATCGAGTTCGTTTTCCTCGGGCGCGGCTGGGGACACGGGGTCGGGCTCTGCCAGAACGGCGCGTACGGGATGGCGCTCGGCGGGGCGACCTACGACCGCATCCTTCGCCACTACTACCAGGGGGTCGACATCGTCCCGTTCCCCGGCGTCCAGGCTGCTCCGCCGTCCGGACGGTAGCCGTCCCGGGGTGGAGTTAGAATTTCGCCAATGACCGCCGTTCTCACGTCCGAGCAGCTGGCGATCCGGCAGGCCGCGCGGGAGTTCGCGGACGCGGAGATCCGACCCCACGTGATGGAGTGGGACGAGGCCCAGCACTTTCCCCGCGACGTCTTCCGTAAGCTCGCCGAGCTCGGCTTCCTCGGGACGATTTTTCCGGAGAAGTACGGCGGCGCCGGCCTCTCCTACATGGACTACATCGGGGTGATCGAGGAGATCGCCGCCGTGGACGGCTCCGTCGCCCTCTCGCTCGCTGCCCACACGTCGCTCGGAACGAACCACATCTACCAGGCCGGGACGGAAGCGCAGCGTCAGAAGTACGTCTCGAGGCTTGCGAGCGGCGAGTGGCTCGCCGCCTGGGGCCTCACCGAGGCGGAGGCCGGCTCGGACTCCGGCGGGACGCGTTCGACGGCGGTCCAGGACGGCGACTCCTGGGTCCTGAATGGCTCGAAGAACTTCACGACGAACGCCTCCGTCGCGCAGGTGGCGGTGCTGATGGCCGTCACGGACCGGTCCGCCGGGCGTCACGGGATCTCCGCGTTCATCGTCGAGCTGGACAACCCCGGCATCCGCGTGGGCAAGAAGGAGAACAAGCTCGGCATGCGGGCGTCGGATACGTGCACCCTCGTTATGGAGGACTGCCGCGTACCTTCGGAGAACCTGCTCGGATCGCCGGGGAGCGGCTTCGTCGACTCGATGAAGATCCTCGACGGAGGCCGCATCTCGATTGCCGCCCTCGCCGTCGGGATGGCGCGCGGCGCCTGGGAGGCGTCGCTCAAGTACGCGCGGCAGCGGCGGCAGTTCGGCCGGGCCATCGCGGAGTTCCAGGCGATCCAGTTCTACATCGCCGAGATGGCGACGGAGATCGACGCCGCGCGTCTCCTGACCGAGCGCGCCGCGGAGGCGCGTGATCGAGGCGAGGGGACGACGCGGATGTCCGCGCAGGCGAAGCTTTACGCGAGCGAGATTGCCGTCCGCGCGGCGGACCGCGCGGTACAGATCCACGGCGGGTATGGCTTCACCAAGGACTTTCCGGTCGAGAAGTTCTACCGCGACGTGAAGCTCTGCACGATTGGCGAAGGGACGAGCGAGATTCAGAAACTGGTGATTGCGCGGAGCCTGCTGTCGGACGAAGGGTGAGCCCGTCCCCGGAGCCGGGGACGGCGGCGCTCTACGAAGGGGTCGTGGCGGGCGACGCCCGCCGGATCGGACAGGCGATCTCCGCCGCGGAGTCGGGA
>JBKJVY010000379.1:0-3677 GCA_046717185.1 Thermoanaerobaculia bacterium | reverse complement strand
ATCCGCGCACCGCGGCGAGCTCGACGAGCAGGCGGTCGAGCCGCGGGTCCTGCTCGCGGGGGCGACGGAGGAGCGCGACGACGCCGATCACGATAACGGCCCCGACACCGGCGGCGACGAGCATTTCAGGCATTGCGCATCAGGTTAGAGCGCCGCGAGGACAAATGACGTCCCAGCGAGCCGGCTGGCTTGTCCGCTCGCCCACGGGGTGGGAGAATAGCGCGGAGACTCCCTTGAAGGACCGCACGCCGTCTGCGCCCGATCCCGAGCGGGAAATCCCGTACCTTCGCTGCAAGGAGTGCGACACCCCCTGCTACGTCTTCGAGACGACCGAGGGCCAGGTCCGCGAGGCGCTGTGCATCGCGTGCGGAAACGACTCGGTGACGCTCTTCGCTCCCGGTAAGTGGGATGACGACGAAGACGACTGACACCTGGGCGAGCCCGCTCGCGGGACGCTACGCCTCCGAGGAGATGTCACGCCTCTTCTCGGAGCAACGCAAGTTCGAGACCTGGCGGCTCCTGTGGCTCTGGCTCGCCGAGGAGGAGCGTCGCCTCGGTCTTCCGATCGCCGACGAGGCCATCTCGCAGATGCGCGAGCATCTGACCGACATCGACTTCGAGGCGGCGGCGCGCGAAGAGGAGCGAAGCCGCCACGACGTCATGGCGCACGTGCGCGTTTTCGGAAAAGCCGCTCCCGCGGCGCAACGGATCATCCACTGGGGCGCGACGTCCGCCTACGTCTCGGACAACGCCGACCTGATCGCGATTCGCGAAGCCCTCGGTCTCGTCGAGCGGCGCCTCGTTTCCACGCTCAGGAGTCTCCGCGCCCTTGCGCTCGAGCACCGCGCGCTCCCCTCCCTCGCGTACACCCACTCCCAGCCGGCCCAGCCGACGACCGTGGGCAAGCGGATGGCGCTCTGGGCATACGACCTCCTGATGGACCTCGAGGAGGTCCGCCGCCGGAGAGAAAACCTCCGCTTCCTGGGCGCAAAGGGGGCGACCGGCACCCAGGCGTCGTTCCTGAGCCTCTTCGACGGGGACTCCGCGAGGGTCGAGGAGCTCGACCGGGCTCTCGCGCGGCGCGCCGGATTCGCGAAGCGCCAGATGGTGTCGGGACAGACCTACTCGCGCAAGCAGGACGACTTCGTCGTGCAGGCGCTGTCGGGGCTCGCCCAGTCGGCGCACAAGATCGGGACGGACCTCCGCCTGCTCCAGCACGACGGGGAGGTCGAGGAGCCGTTCGAGGAGTCGCAGGTCGGTTCCTCGGCGATGCCGTACAAGCGCAACCCGATGCGCGCGGAGCGCATTTGCGCGCTCGCGCGCCACGTCATCGCGCTCTCATTCGACACTGCCATGACCGCCGCGACGCAGTGGCTCGAGAGGAGTCTCGACGACTCGGCGAACCGGCGCATCTCTCTGCCCGAGGCCTTCCTCGCTTCCGACGGGGTGCTCGTGCTCCTCGAGAGCGTGTTCTCGGGGCTCGTCGTCCATGCGGACGTCTCACGGCGGCGGCTCGAGGCGGAGATCCCCTTCCTCGCGACCGAGAACGTCCTGATGGAAGCGGTGCGGCGCGGCGGCGACCGCCAGGACCTCCATGAGAGGCTCCGCGTCCACGCCCGCGCCGCGGCCGAACGCCGAACCTCCGACGGAGAGCCGGCGGACCTCTTCGAGCGGATTGCCGCAGACCCCGTCTTTCGCCTGACCCGAGAGGAGCTGCTCGAGGCCTCCCGGCCGGACCGTCTCGTGGGCCGGGCCGCCGAACAGGTCGAAACGTTCGTCCGCGAAGAGCTGGACCCGGCCCTCGAGAACGTCGAAGCCGTCGAAGCCGTGCCTCTGAAGGTTTGAGACCCGGGACCGCTCTCCGACTCGTTCTCATCCTCGCCGCGCTCGGCCCGTCGGCGGCGTGCGCGTCGCGGACGACGTCGTCGCGGCCCGTCTCGCAACAGCCGCCCGCCCCGGGCTGGACGGAGGACGGTCTCGCCTCCTGGTACGGAGGAAAGGACGGCTTCGAAGGAAAGCCGACCGCTTCCGGGGAGATCTACGACTCCTCGCTCTTGACGGCCGCCCACCGGGAGCTTCCGCTCGGAACGGTCGTCGAGGTCACGAACCTCGATAACGGAAAGAGCGTCCGGGTGCGGATCAACGACCGGGGCCCCTTCGTGGCCGGGCGCGTAATCGACCTCTCGCGCGCAGCGGCCCGCGAGATCGACCTCCTCGGGCCGGGTGTCGGCCCGGTCCGGCTCTCCGTCGTGATCGCCGGCCCTGCCCAGGACATCGTTTCGCCATCGGGCCGCTGGGCGGTCCAGGTGGGGTCCTTCGCCGATCGGCTCCGCGCCGAACGCCACGCCGAGCGAGTCCGGGGGACGGGACGTCCCGTTTTTCTCGAGCCTTTCCGCGGCCTCTCCCGGGTGAAGGTCGGTCCGTTCGACAGCCGGGCGGAGGCGGAGCGCGAGCTCGCCGCGCTCGAGGAAGACGGGTACGAGGGGATCGTCGTTCCGACGGACTGACCGCGCAGCGGTCATCCTGAGCGCAGCGAAGGATCCCTTGCTTTCAGGGGATTCTTCGTCGCTACGCTCCTCAGAATGACAGTCTGTTCGGACCTGACAGGAAGCCCCCTATTTTGCCTTTCTCTCCTCCATCTCCTCGAGCGTCTTCGGCCAGTCCTTTCGAAGAAGCTGCGAGAGCGCGCGGTCGGCGAGAAGCTTCCCACCCGTCTGGCAGCTCGGACAGTAGTTCGACTCGTTCGCGGCGTACACGATCCGCTGCACCTTCGTGCCGCATGTGGGGCACGGCTTGCCGTAGCGGCCATGCACGCTCATCCCCTCGCGGAACGCCGTCACGCGCTCGGGAAACGCCCTCCGCGCCTCCTCGGTCAGCTTCTCCGTCCACTCGGCAAGAGTGCCACGCGTGGCCGCGTGGAGACGGGCGATCTCTTCTTCCGTCAGACGAAACGTGAGCTTCGCCGGCGAGAGGCGCGCCCGGTGCAGGCTCTCGTCGGAGTAGGCGTTGCCGATTCCCGAGAAGAGACGGGAGTCCGTGAGCGCCCGCTTGACCGTGTGATTCTCGCGTATCAGGGCGGCGCGAAAGGCGTCGAGGCCACCATCGAGGACCTCGAGCCCGCCGCGCGTGTGCTCGGCGAGTGCACCTTCGCCCCGAACGAAATGAAGCGACGCGCGCTTCTTCGAGCCCGCCTCGGTCAAGTGAAGCGTCGCTCCAGGGAAATCGAACGCCGCGAGCGACGTGCGGCCAGCCAGACGCGCCCCCGCCGCCTTCCAGTGGAGCCGGCCGGCAATCATCAGGTGCAAAACGAGGAAGAGGTCGTCCTCCAGCTCGAAGACGATCCGCTTTCCGAGGCGGCGAAGCCCCCGGACGGTTTTTCCCTCCGAAGCGGCGATCGGCGGATCGAACGTCCGGAGGAGAAACGGACTCGCGATCCGCACACCGAGGAGCGGTTGGCCGACCACCCGGGGCTCGAGCGCCGTCAGGTACGCTGCGATGTCGGGCAGCTCGGGCACGGGCGACGAGGATCGTCTACCGGCGGAAGACTACCTCCGCCGCTCCCGGATCATCTGCGATTCCCACTCGTGGCGACGCGCATTCGCCTCCTCGATCGATCGGAATTTGTGCACGCCCGGCGGGAACCGCCACGGAAATAGCCCGTAGGCGACGTCCATGAG
>JBKJVY010000378.1:0-3084 GCA_046717185.1 Thermoanaerobaculia bacterium | reverse complement strand
TGTGCTTACGACCGGTCGAGATGTACGGATGCGAGCCGGCGTCGATGTCGGGATTGACCCGGAGTGCCACCCGGGCTTTCTTTCCGCGGCGCGCCGCTTCCGCGTCGATCTTCTCGATCTCGCGCTCCGATTCCGCGTTGAACGCAAGGACTCCCGCGTCGATGCCGGCCCCGATCTCCGCCAGCGTCTTGCCGACCCCGGAGAAGACGACGCGGTCGGCGGGGAAGCCGCACTCGAGGACCGCCCGAAGCTCCCCGCCCGAGACGACGTCGGCTCCCGCTCCGAGCGCGGCCAGCCGCGACAGCACGGTCGAGCTCGAGTTCGCCTTCGCCGCGTAGCAGACGAGGTGCGAGACCGGCGCGAGCGCCGCGTCGAACCGACGGAAGTTTTCCTCGATGAGGGCCGCGCTGTAGACGTAAACCGGCGTCCCGACCGACCGCGCGATCACGGAGAGCGCGACCCCGTCACACGTGAGCTCGCCGTCGTGGCGGAAGAAGCCGGTCACAGGACGGACGATAACTGTCCGAACCGAGCTTGATTCAGTCTCTTCTGCGGGGTGTGGATTGGGATCCCTGTTTCGAACGCTTTCGGGTTACGCGTCTCCGGATTCGAACTATGGACTTGTCCATTGGGTGCTCGACCTCGGGATTAAGGCCGTAAGCGAGGCAGGAGAGCCGCCAGGTTTCGGCGAATCGCGCCTCGGCTCCCCGTCGCTGCCAGAACGCAACGTCCCGAAGAAAGTCGTCGTCGCCGAGCTTCACCATCCGGACTGTAATATTCTTTCTTTCAAACACTTAGCTCATTATATCCGACGCTCTATCCGACGACCGTCTCGAAGATCTTCTCGAGTTTTGCGCCGGATCTGGGCTTTTTCCGCCGGGCAGGACGGTGCGCCGTTCGCCGGTCAATGGATCCAGACGGACAAGCGAGTAGCCCGGACCGAAGAAGAGCTTCACGGCCTCGCTTCCCGGCGCAGGCGCCAGGGACGGATCGGCCGCGGACCACCACCCGTGCGCCGAGACCGGGAAGAGACCCTTCGCGACTTGCAGCGCTTCTCCCGTCGCGACGTTGACGAGGAAGATCTTCGAATCGAAAACCGCCGCGCCGGGCGCGGGCCGGACGACGACGATGATCCTGCCGCTCGCGGGCTCTCCCCCGAGAGCGATCGAGCCGCCTGGCCCGAGAGGGACGTTCTTTCTTTCCTCGCCGTCGGACGCGAGGAGCCTGAGGCGCGCGCCGGCAGGACCCGCTTCCGCAACCGCGATCCCACCGTCCGACAGAAACTCCGCCCGCCGGCTCGTGATCGACTCTCCGGAGGAGAGGACGCCGAGAGCTTGTCCGGTCCTTCCGTCGTGCAGGCGGATCTGCTTTTTCCGCGACGCGTAAACGAGGATTCGCCGCCCGGAAGGTTCGCCGCGGAGAATGACTGGCCCGGACACCGCCTCGATTCGCCCGGCCGTCTCGATCTTCTTCGCAGAGAGGTCGAACTCGGCGATCACAACGTCTCTCTCTACGTCCCGAGGTTGATTCGCGGCCGAGTAGATGCGGACGACGTCTGGAGTCGCGAAGAAGAGCTGACCGCCGGCCGCGACGGGAGCCGAGCCGATCAGTCTCCCGGACGCGATTTCGTAAACCGAGACGAGAGGATGCGTCGCGCCGCTCTGCCGTCCGAGGGTGGCGATTCGTTTTCCGTCTGGCGAGAGACAGAGCGAGATCCACCGCGAGCCGAAGAGCAGCTTCGTGCGGATCGGCTTACCCGCAGGGTCTTCGAGGTCGAGCTTGTGGAGCTCGAACGGCGGCTGACCGGCTCCCTCGAGCCAGACGGCGCGCTTTCCGTCCCGGGAGAATGCGAGCGGCCAGGAACCCCCGGGTTGCTGCAGCTTTCGGGAGACATCGGTGGCGGTGTTCAGGAGAAATGTCGGTCGGTAGTCGCCACGCCCTCGGGCCGTCCCGGAGACTCTCACCCAGGGACCCCGCGGCGCGGCGTCGATCTCCTCGACCGCAACGAGGTCCCTCGGGGCGGCCGCGAGGACCCAGCGCGAGTAGAGGGCGAAGAGGATCGTGCCGGTCAGGAGGATCCCCCAGAGGGTGACGGAGAGCGCGCGGTGCGCCGCCCGGATGTCCGTTCGGCCGCGGGCGACCGAGGCGTAGCCCGCGACGACGAAGGCCACGAAGGCGATCACGGCAAAGCCGGACAGGCCCCGCCAGAGCGCCTCCGTCGCGTGCTCCCGCGCGAGCGCGCGAGCCGCGGCTGCCACCATGACGGCTGTTGCGCCGGCGAGCGCCCAGTCCAGAACGAAAAGCAGGGAGCGGGAGCGGAACCAGAGACCCAGCGCATGGACCACGAAAAGCACGAGCACGGACGCCGCAGCGACCAGTGAGAGGATCGGCAGAGTCTCCTCGGGCTGGAGGAGGGCCGCCCTTCCGAGCAGGATAGCCGGCAGTAGAACGAGGAACGCCGAGCCGAACATGAGCAACAGGGCGCCGAAGAACTTCCCCGCCCAGATCGCGAACGCGGAGAGCGGCCTCGAAAAGTAGAACCCCAGTCGCCGATCGGCAAGCTCGCTGCCGACGACGGACGCTCCGAGGACGATCGCGAGGCCTGCGCAAAACGCGCCGGCGAGAGCGAAGGCAGTGATCGCCTGCACCTCGCCCGCCGGCTCGTCTTGCATGCCGGGAACGAGAGGGAACACGATGGGGATCAGGCTCGCTACTCCTGCCGCGACCCAGACGTTTCGCCTCTCGACGATCTCCCGCCTCGTCACCGCGAGAAGGCCCTTCACTTTCCCTCTCCCTTCTCTTCGCCTGCCACGGCGACGAAGATCTCCTCGAGCGACAGGGATGAGGCCTCGGCGTCCAGGACGCCGTCGATCTGGCGGAAGGTCGCGAACGAACGGTCGTCGTAGTTCGAGACGACGGCGTCGACGCCCCATCCTCGGGCGCGAACGCGGACGGCGTGGAAGGAGTCGAGCTCGGTTCCGTAGGCGGTTCGCGTCTCACTTCGCTCGTTGCCGTAGCGGATGCGCCGGAAGCGCAGCTTGAGCGATTCCAGCTCTTCGTCGAGCACGAGCTCGCCGTCTTTCA
>JBKJVY010000377.1:0-7814 GCA_046717185.1 Thermoanaerobaculia bacterium | reverse complement strand
CGGAACACGCTCGACCTCTCCGTCATCCCGTACGTGAAGCGGATCTCGCACCTGCCGATCCTCGTCGACCCGTCCCACGGCACGGGGAAGCGGCTTCAAGTCCTGCCGATGTCGAGGGCGGCGGTCGCGGCGGGGAGCGATGGGCTCCTGATCGAAGTCCACGACCGGCCGGAAGCCGCCCTCTCCGACGGGCCCCAGGCGCTCTTGCCCGAGATGTTCACGCAGCTCATGGAGGAAGTGCGCCTCCTCGCGCCGGTCGTCGGGCGCCTCGCTTGAAGGGTCTTCTCGTCCTCGAGGACGGGGCTCGCTGGACGGGCGAGGCGATCGGCAGGCCGGGGACCTCTTTCGGCGAGATCGTCTTCAACACCGCGATGAGCGGCTACCAGGAGGTCCTCACGGACCCCTCCTACGCGGGCCAGATCGTCGTGATGACCGCTGCGCACGTCGGCAACTACGGCGTGCGCGCGGAAGAGGCCGAGTCGGCCCGCGTACACGTGGCCGGCTTCCTCGCGCGCGACTTTCCCGAGCGGTGGAGCGGCGCCGGGGGAGAGGAGAGCCTCGCCGACTACCTCGGACGTGAGGGGGTGATCGGTCTTCACGGCCTGGATACGCGAGCCCTCGTCCGCCGCATCCGCTCGGAAGGGGCCATGCGCGCCGGACTTTCGACGGAGATCTCCGATCCGGAGGACCTCCTCGCGCGCGTGCGCGAATCCCCGTCGATGGTCGGAAGCACCCTGGCCCTCGCCGTTTCCACGCCGAAGGCCGTGGAATTCCGCTCGAACGGGGGGCGGGAACGGTTCCGCGTCGCCGCGATCGACTACGGCATGAAGCGGAACATCGTGCGGCTCCTGAACGCCGCGGGCTGCCGAGTGACGGTGTTTCCCGCGGGCGCGCCGCCGGAGCGCATCCTCGAAGAGGACCCGGACGGCGTGTTCCTCTCGAACGGGCCGGGCGATCCGGCGGCGCTCGTCGGCCCGATCCGCACGATCGAGCGTCTCCTGCCGGAGCGGCCCATTTTCGGCATCTGTCTGGGCCACCAGCTTCTCGGCCTCGCTCTCGGCGGTACGACCTTCAAGCTGAAGTTCGGCCACCGCGGCGCGAACCATCCGGTCCAGGACATGGCGACGCGCACCGTCGCGATCACGTCGCAGAACCACGGCTTCGCCGTTCTCGGGGAGAGCCTGTCAGCCGACGTCGTGCCGACACACGTCAACCTGAACGACGGCACGCTCGAAGGCTTTCGCCACCGGACTCTGCCGATCCTGGCGGCACAGTTTCACCCCGAGGCTTCTCCCGGGCCCCACGACGCCAACGTTCTCTTCGACACCTTCATCGAGGAGATGGAGGGGCGGCGGCGAGCGAAAACCGGATGAAGTCGCTGCCGCTCGAGGTCGCCCTCGCGTACCTGCGGGCGCGCTCGTCCCGGCTCGTCTCATCCGTCTCGCTTCTTTCGATCGCGGGGATCGGGCTCGGCGTCGCGGCCCTCGTGGTGGCGATGGGCCTTCTCTCCGGCTACCAGCGGGAGATCCGCGAGAACCTGATCGGCGCGAACGCCGAGGTCGTACTGTTTCCTCTTTCCCTCGACGCGGAAGCGGACCCCGATTCGGCGGCGCGACGGGTCGCGGCGTTGTCGCGCGTCCGTGCAACGGCTCCGGTCATCTACCAGTCGGGCCTCGCCACGTCGGAGCGGAACCCGGACGGGACCGACGTCGTGATGAAGGGGATCGATCCGGCGAGCGAGCGCAAGGTCTCGAAGCTCGACGTCTACCTCCCGGGAGCCGAGGCCCTCCTCACCCGCGGCTCGCCCGACTCCCTCCCGGGTGCCGCGCTCGGGGCGGAGCTCGCCCGCGTTCTCGACGTCGGGGAGGGGGACACCGTTCTGCTCTCGGTCCCGGACAACACGGCCGGGGCCTTGGCGCTCGTCGCCCGGAGCGCCCCTTTCCGAGTCGCCCGGATCTTCCGGACGAACTTCTACGAGTCCGACTCGGAGCTCGTGTTCCTCGATCGGGAAGTCCTCCGGTCGCTCGCGCGGATGAAGGGAGAGGCGAACGTGATCGAGATCAAACTCGACACGATCCGCGACACGGAAGGCGCCGCCCGCGTCATAGGCGAAGCCGCGGGCAAGGAGTTTTCTGTCACCGACTGGCGGTCGCTGAATACGGGCTTGTTCTCGGCCCTGCGTATCCAGCAGATCACGCTCTTCTTCGTCATCGGGCTCATCGTGGCGGTCTCGACGTTCAACATCGTCGCGACGCTCGTCATGACCGTTCAGGAGAAGAAGCGGGACATCGGGATCCTGACGGCCCTCGGAGCCGAGCCGCAGTTCTTCCCCCGCGTGTTTCTCTTCCTGGGAGGCCTTCTCGGCGGCGCGGGCGTCGTCCTCGGGGCGGCGTTCGGCGCCCTCGTGTGCTGGCTCATGACGGCGTTCCGCCTGCTGAGTTTCCCGCCGGGGGTCGCGGAGATCTACTTCGTTTCCTACATCCCGTTTCTCGTCCGACCGCTCGACCTCGCCGCGATCGTCGCGTTTGCCGGCGCCGTGATCCTCGCCGCCTCCTGGGTTCCCGCGCGTCGGGCGGGCCGCGTGAACATCGCGGAAGCGCTGCGGTACGAGTAGGTTCCCCCGGCGGCCGTATAATCGCCAAAGAGGGGTCAGGATAAATCCTGATCCCGCAAAGAAGTTTAGCGGAGGTACCGCGATGTTCACTCGCATGACGAAGATCGCCGTCATCGTCGGAGGATTCCTCCTCGCGGCGCGAGCCCTCACGGCGCAGAGCTGCGGCGAGTGGCTCTGGGCGAATCCCGCCCCGCTCGGCAACCAGCTCTCCGCGGTGGCCTTCGGGAACGGACTGTACGTCGCGGTGGGCCGCTCGGGAACGATCCTGGCGAGCCCCGACGGCGTCACGTGGAGTCAGCAGATTTCCAATCCGAAAGTGGACATTTCCGACCTCCTCTGGACCGGTTCGCAGTTCGTCGCGGTCGGGCAGGGCGGCGCGGTTCTCACGAGCGCCGACGGCCAGCTCTGGTCGTTCCGCCGCGCGGGTGTTTCCGCCACGCTCCGGAAGCTCGCGTGGAACGGCGCCCTCTTCGTCGCGGTCGGGGAAGACGGCGCCGTGGTGACGAGCGCCGACGCCCGGGACTGGACGGAGCGCGCTTCGCGGACCCCCTCGACGCTGCGCGACGTCGCGTGGGGCGGCGGCCGGTTCCTCGCTGTCGGAGACACCGGAACGATCGTGACGAGCGCCGACGGAGTCTCGTGGACGCGCTCGACCTTCGAAACGATCGACGCCCTTGCCGCCGTCGCCTGGGACGGATCGCGGTTCCTCGTCGCGGGAACCTCGTTCCCCGATTTCGGACTCTCGCTGTCCACGGCGGACGGGATCGGCGTAGCGAGTTACGCGCTCGGTTACCACACGTCGATCAAGTCGCTCGTGTGGACCGGCTCGGAGTTTCTCTCGGCCGGCGAGTTCGGATCGATCCTGTCGAGCCCCGACGGCATTCGCTGGACGGCGCGGGTGACCCCGACGCGGACCGAACTCACGGACCTCGTCTGGAACGGCAGGGAGTTCCTCGCGGTCGGCGGAAAGGGAACCGTGCTCGCGAGCCCGGAGGGAAGGGACTGGTCAGCGCGGTCCGGCGGCCAGCGCAACGCGCTCACCGCGGTTGCCTGGAGCGGCAGCCGGTACGTCGCTGTCGGAGCGCTCGGAACCCTTCTCACGAGTGACAACGGGATCCTCTGGACGACGCAGACGAGCAACACGCGCAAGTGGGTTCTCGGCGTCGCGTACGGAGGCTCGCGCTTCGTGGCGGTCGGCGAGGAAGGCATGGTCCTTACGAGCGAAGACGGCGTCTCGTGGAGCCGCGCTTCGTCCGGAACGCGGGAGATCCTGTACGACGTCGAATGGGACGGGTCTCGCTTCCTCGCGGTCGGCAGCGGCGGTACGGTCATCTCGAGCGCCGACGGCGCGGCGTGGTCCGCGCCGCAGCGAATCCACGCCAACTCCCTCCACCGGGTCCTCTGGAACGGATCGCTGTGGGTCGCCGTCGGAGGCGAGCAGGCGCGCCTCGTGTTTACGAGCGCGGACGGCGTGACGTGGACGCGTCGGCTCGGGATCACGGGCGGAGGCTTTTCCGACGTCGCCTGGGACGGCCTGCGTTTCGTTGCGGTCGGTCAGGAAGGCGCCGCCTACACGAGTCCCGACGGCATCTCCTGGACCGCAGGCAACGCCGGCACTGACCGAGCACTGTTCGGAGTCACCTGGAGCGGCTCGCGCTTCGTCGCGGTGGGCGGCAACGGCGTGCGGGCGGAGAGCCCGGACGGTTTCGCGTGGACGCTGCGCGACTCGGGAACCGAGAACGACCTCTACGCGGTGCGATTCCAGGGAGGACGCCTGCTCGCCATCGGGAAAGCCGGCACCGTGCTCGGAGAGGGTTGCGGAGCGAAGAACATCCGGATCTCGCGCGTCAGCTCGTTTCGATGAGGTAACGCTCGAGGCGTAGCTTCGCCTCACCCGTTCCGTCTTCCGGAGGGTGAGGTGGAGTGGCGGCTTGCTCACACGGCCTCACCGTTCTCCGTCGAGCGCCGCTTATACTCCGCCGCGGCCTTCGATGCCCAGGCGAACGGACATTCACACGATCCTCGTGATCGGATCGGGCCCGATTGTCATCGGTCAGGCCTGCGAGTTCGATTACTCCGGCACTCAGGCGGTCCGCGCCCTGCGCCGCGAGGGGTATCGGGTCGTCCTCGTCAACTCGAACCCGGCGACGATCATGACGGACCCGGAGCTTGCCGACGCCACGTACATCGAGCCGCTCACGCCGGCGTTCCTGGAGCGCATCATCGAGAAGGAGCGGCCGGACGCGATTCTCCCGACGGTGGGCGGGCAGACCGGCTTGAACCTCTCGCTCGCGCTGGCGGACGCGGGAATCCTGGACAAGTGGTCGGTCCAGATGATCGGCGCCAGCCGGGAGGCTGTCCGGGTCGCCGAGGATCGCGACCTCTTCAAGCAGGCGATGATCGAGATCGGGGCGGAGGTGCCGCGTTCCGAGCGCGCCGCGAGCCTGGAGGACGCGCTGCGGATCGCCCGGGAGATCGGGCTTCCCCTCGTCATAAGGCCCTCGTTCACTCTCGGCGGATCGGGAGGCGGCGCGGCACGGACGGAGGAGGAGTTCCGCGCGATCGTGGAGAACGGCCTCGCCGAGTCACCGACGAACGAGGTGCTGATCGAAGAGTCGGTCGAGGGCTGGAAGGAGTTCGAGCTCGAGGTCATGCGGGACCACGCCGACAACGTGATCGTTGTCTGCTCGATCGAGAACTTCGACGCGATGGGCGTTCACACGGGCGACTCGATCACGGTGGCGCCCCAGATGACGCTCTCGGACCGGCAGTACCAGGAGATGCGCAACGAGGCGAAGGCGATCATCCGCCGGATCGGCGTGGATACGGGCGGATCGAACATCCAGTTCGCGGTCGAGCCGGGGACCGGGCGCCGCGTCGTCATCGAGATGAATCCACGCGTGTCGCGGTCATCGGCCCTCGCGTCCAAAGCGACGGGCTTCCCGATCGCGAAGATCGCGGCGCTTCTCGCCGTCGGCTACACGCTCGACGAGATTCCGAACGACATCACGAAGAAGACGCCCGCCTGCTTCGAGCCGTCGCTCGACTACGTCGTCGTGAAGATCCCTCGCTGGGCGTTCGAGAAGTTCCCCAAGGCCGACCCGCGCTTGACGATCCAGATGAAGTCCGTGGGGGAGGCGATGGCCATCGGTCGGACCTTTTCGGAGGCGCTCGGCAAAGCGATCCGCTCGCTCGAGATCGGCCGCGACGGCCTCGACGACGGGCAGGGAAGTCTCCCGCAGGAAGAGCTCCTCGCGAAGCTCGAAGTGCCCACGTGGGAGCGGATCTTTCACGTGCGCCGGGCGTTTGTCGCCGGCATGAGCGTCGAGGAAGTCGCCGACCGGACCCGCATCGACCCCTGGTTCCTCGACGCTATGCAGAAGGTCGTGGCGGCGGAGACGTGCGTTGCGTCGAAGTCTCCGGACGCGCTCTCGCGCGGCGAGCTCGGACGGCTGAAGCGGCTCGGCCTCTCCGACGCCGCCCTCGGCCGGGCGATGGGCTGCGGCGAGTCAGCCGTGCGCGCGCGCCGACGCGAACTCGACCTAGCGCCCGTCTACAAGACGATTGACACGTGCGCGGCGGAGTTCGAGGCCTACACGCCGTACTACTACTCGACGTACGAGGACGAGAACGAGTCGGTCCGCACGGACCGGCCCAAGGTCGTGATCCTGGGGGGCGGGCCAAACCGGATCGGGCAGGGCATCGAGTTCGACTACTGCTGCGTGCACGCGTGCTACGCGCTCTCCGAAGCCGGTTACGAGACGGTGATGATCAACTGCAACCCGGAGACCGTCTCGACCGACTACGACACCTCGGACCGGCTGTACTTCGAGCCCCTCACCTTCGAAGACGTCTCGGCGGTCCTCGACAACGAGAGACCGGACGGCGTGCTCGTCCAGTTCGGCGGTCAGACGCCGTTGAAGCTCGCGCGTCCGCTCGAGGCGGCGGGGTACCCGATCTGGGGGACGTCTCCGGACTCGATCGACCTCGCGGAAGACCGGGGCCGCTTCGGGAGACTCCTGGGCGAGCTCGGCCTGCGGGCGCCCGAGCACGGCGAGGCGCGCACGAAGGAGGAGGCGCTCGCGGTCGCCCGCGCGATCGGCTATCCGCTCGTCGTCCGGCCCTCCTACGTGCTCGGGGGCCGTGCCATGGCGGTCGTCTTCGACGACAGCCACCTCGTCTCCTACATGGCGCGCGCCGTCGAAGCGGCGCCGGACCATCCCATCCTGATCGACCGGTTCCTGGACGACGCGTTCGAGTTCGACGTCGACGCGCTGTCGGATGGGAAGAGCACGTGGATCGGCGGCATCCAGGAGCACATCGAGAAGGCGGGGATCCACTCGGGCGACTCGTTCTCGGTCCTGCCGGCCTGGAAAGTCACGCCGGACAAGCTCCGCGAAATGGCGGACGCGACGCGCGAACTGGCGGAGGCGCTCGCGGTCAAGGGCCTGATGAACATCCAGTTCGCCGTCCAGCAGGACCTCCTCTACGTTCTCGAGGTCAACCCGCGCGCGTCGCGCACCGTCCCGTTCGTTTCGAAGGCGATCGGGGTGCCGATGGCGCGGGCCGCGGCGCTCCTCGCGGCGGGGCGCTCCCTCGAGTCGCTCGGCCTTCCGCCCGAGCGCCAGCCGGTGGACTTCTTCATCAAGGCGCCGGTCTTTCCGTTCCGCAAGTTCCCCGGGGAGGACGTGCTGCTCGGTCCGGAGATGAAGTCGACCGGGGAGGTCATGGGCATCTCGCCCCGGTTCGGCGACGCATTTGCCAAGGCGTGCGAGGCGATCGGGACTCACCTTCCGCTCGAGGGCGCGGCGTTTCTCACGGTCAATCCGTACGACAAGGAGAGCGTGATCCCGATCGCCCGCGAGCTCTTCGACCTCGGGTTCCGCCTCTGTGCGACGGAGGGAACCCGGGTGGCACTCGCGCGGGCGGGACTCTCCGCTGATCGGGTGTACAAGGTCAACGAGGGAAGCCCGAACGCGGTCGACCGGATGGAGGCGGGGGAAATCCAGCTCGTGATCAATACGCCTTTCGGCGGAGAGTCGCATTACGACGAAGCCGCTATCCGGGCGGCGGCGCTCCGCCTCCGGATCCCATGCCTGACCACTCTCTCGGCGGCGGCGGCGGCGGTCGAGGGCATCCGCGCGTGGCGCGAAGAGGCGACCGGCGTGGCCGCGCTGCAGGAGTATCACCGGACGTGAGG
>JBKJVY010000376.1:0-2952 GCA_046717185.1 Thermoanaerobaculia bacterium | reverse complement strand
GTCTCGTCAACCGTGCGTATGACCTGCTCGAAGGAGCGGACGCCAAGGTCTACTCGGTAAAGGAAAAGTTCGGGGGACTTCTCATTCATTTTGAAGCCCCGACCGAAGATCTTGATTCCGAGATTCGGGCGCTCGAAAGGTTGTCGACCTCGACTTGTGAGAATTGCGGCGCTCCCGGCCAGCAAGTGAGTGAAAGTCGGATCGAGACCTTCAGCGCAAGCTTCATGAAAACCCTTTGCTCGAGCTGTCCCGGGGTGGAGAAATAACGTGACCCAGGCGAGTACTCCCCCGAATCCCCGAGGCCGCGGCAGGTTCGAGTCCCGTTGGGGCCACCAATTCTCGACGACGAAGTTAGCTACGATTTACGAGATCTCTTCTCTCGTGCTTCGTCCCACCCGAAGGAACTTATTACGGGCTAACCCGGCGCTTCTTGCGTAACCTTTCGAGCCGCGAATGGCAGCCGAGCCGGACATTCGTCGCCCCTATGAAGCGGCCAGCGAGAACGAGTCCCTGGCTCGCGATCCATCGGGCCTTCGGTCGGCTGCCGCAGACTCTCGACGATACGCTCCCGGGGCGATGCGACGGGATGAAGCGAAGCTCGCCAAGGTGACGGCGGGGTCGCGTGACTTCACGCGTTGAACTCTTGATCCCCCACTCCTACTGGATGTAGCCCAGCGACCGAAGCGTCCGGAGCTGCTCGGACTTGATCCCATGGTCCTTCGGCCGGGTAAACTTCTGCGCCAGAGATTGATGCGCCCTTAACTGCGTTTCCAGGAACTTCGTGTATTTCTTGACCAGCTCTCGCCGCTCCTCATGCACGCTGCGCAGGCACATGGGATCGTTCCACAGGTCGTACAGCAGCAGCGGCACCGGCCGCCGCCGATCCTCCGGCCGCTTCGGGTCCGGATTGATCTCGAGCGACGCCCCCCACCGGCCGTCCACCACCTCGATCAGGCCCCGGAGTTTCCCCGTGCGCTGATCGACGTCTCTTGTGTAAAAGTCGGGAAACTCATCGAGGATCACCGGTCGCGGCTCCCAGGCCCCAGTGCCAAGAAGCAGCGGGGCGAGCGACCGACCCTGCGCGATCTTGGCGGGCGGGAGCCCGACGAGGTCGAGCACGGTCGGCAGCACGTCGATCATCGACACGGGCTGAGGGAATCGCTGCCCTCCCCGGATGCGCCCGGGCCACACGACGATGAGCGGGACGCGGCTGATCGTAGGACGGAACATCGGCTGGCCCCACCGCGGCGGCAGCGTTTCGCTCAGCGCGATGCCCATGTCGTCCATCGCCGCCCGCGTGCTGTGGTCCGCGGCCACTATGAGCAGGGTGTTCTCCCACTCGCCGGCCGCCTTCAGGCGCTCGACGAGCCGCCCGAGCTGGTAGTCGTTGTGCGCCATGGTCTCGTCGTACAACCCCTGGTGGACCGAGAAAAACGCCGTCCGGCTGATGCCCGTCTTCTTGTACGCGTCCGAGTAGACTCCGTGGCCGCCGACCTTTTCGAGGCGCTCTTCCCAGTCCTTCCAGGTCCGGCGCTGGTCGGGTCCCACGAACAGGCCGGCGAAGGGGGAGACAGCGGGAAACTCCTCGTGCACGTCGGTGGGCTGGAAGTGCACCCAGTAGGGCCGGCGCGGGGATGCCGTCCGCCAGCTCCAGAACCCCTCGTTAAGGAACCGTGACGACTCCTTGTGGTTCCGTTCGCCGAAGTAGGCGAAGTCCTCCCAATCCTCTCGGAAGAGATCGACCCCACGCTGGAGGTCACTCAACGTGCCGGCATTCGGGTTGGCCGTGAAGACCGCGGTTTGGTAGCCGGCTCTGTGCATGTGCTCGGCCATCGTCACCGCCTCCTCCGGCAACGGGTCGTTCCAGTTCTGCAGGCCGCCCGTGACGCTGTTGTGGAGCGAGGTCATGAAGGAGGCGGTCGAGGGCTTCGTCCAGGAGGCGGTGCTGTAGACCCGCTCGAAAACGGCACCCTCGGCCGCCAGGCGCTCGAGGTTCGGGGTGGTGCGGCGGTTGTAACCGTACACGGACATGAAGTCGGCGCCGCCGCCGTCGATCACGTAGAAGATGACGTTGGGTCGAGCCGCCGGAGCCGATCCGCTCAGGGTCGGCGCTCCCCACAACGCGACCGTGCCCGCCCGCGCCGCCTCGGTTGCGAGCGCGAGCGTCACGGTCTCGCTTGCCAAACCGGAGAGATCCACCGATCGTTGCGCCCATCGCGCGGCGTCCTTGTAGGTCTCCTTGAACAGGCGCGTGGTCTCGCCGTTGGCGGAAGTCGCGGTCACGAGGAAGGTCACGGGCACGTCGGCCCGCAGTACGCCGAGAGCGACGTCGAGCCGGCCGCCCTCCGGGACCCGCAGCCGGTACTCGAGCCGGCCGGGGGCGTGGACGAACAGGGCGCTGCGATAGACGCGATTGCGAGCCTCGGCGCGGGCGCCCGCGGGCGTATGTGCGTAGATGGCCTCCTTGGGAATGAAGCCAATCGAGAGGATGTCGATGCTGTCCGGCTTGTCCGGCTTGTCCGGCTTGTCGCTGCCCACTGAGATCCCGAGCTGGCGCCACGGACCCTTCTCCCACTCGCCGCCGGACCAGTCGGCCCGGAGCACATACGTCTGCACGGTGCCGTCCCTGACGGGGAAGACCCCGTCGCCGTTGTAGCGAAACGGGTTGGGATTGCGGGTGGTCGTCGCCGATTGCTCGCGCAGGTTGAAATGGACCTGGATCCGGGACACTGCATCCGACGTGCGCGCGCGGACGACGACGTGCGCCCAGTCCTCGCGGCGCCAGCCGGGAACGTCGACGTAGATACCGCCGTTGGGGCGCGCGTTGGGGTTATCTCGGTCCTTGTTGGCGTCGGTGAGCGTCACCCGGAGCGCGTCCTCGGTTCGTGCGAGCGACACCGGCTTGATGGCGGGGTTCAGGGGCACCGCAGGCTTCCACTGGGGTTGCGGCTG
>JBKJVY010000375.1:0-6655 GCA_046717185.1 Thermoanaerobaculia bacterium | reverse complement strand
CTGCGCGTCCAAGCACGCGCTCGAGGCGATCTCGGACGCGCTTCGGGTTGAGGTATCTCCCTGGGGCATCCGGGTCGTGCTCGTCGAGCCGGGGCCGATCTCGACCCGCTTCGGCGACCGCACGCGGGAGGCGACGGCACGGATCCTCGCCGTTCCCGGGCCGTACTCCCGCTTCTACGACGGCGCGGAGAGGGCGAGCAACAAACAGTTCCAGATGGGCAAGCGCGGTCCCGAGGCGGTGGCCCGCGTAATCGTCAAGGCGATCGAGTCGAAGCGTCCGAGGACGCGATATCGGATCACACCGCTGGCGAGGATCCTCGTTCCCTTCAAAGCGCTCGCGACGGATCGGTTCCTCGACCGGCGAATGAAACGGATGCTGCGGCTGCCGGATCGGATATGAGTCGGATCACGTAACTACAGAGGAGGCTTTCGATGGCAATCAGCGTCAAACAGATTACGTTGTGGCGAAGCGAAGTCCAGAACCGGCCGGGCGCGCTCTCGGGAGCGCTGGGACCGCTCGCCGACGCCGGAGCTAACCTGAAGATCGTGATGGGCTACCGCATTCCCGGGGACGAGAATCGCGGGGCGATCGAGGTGTATCCGGTCACCGGAAAGAGGGCCACGGGGGCCGCGCGCTCGGCCGGGCTCTCGGATTCGGGCATTCCGACGCTCCTCGTCGATGGCGACGACCGGCCCGGGCTCGGCGCCGCGATGACGCGCGCGATCGCCGAGGCGGGAATCAACATGATTTTCTTCATCGCCCAGGTGGTCGGACGGCGATACTCGGCCGTGATCGGGTTCGAGACGGCCGCGGACGCGAAGAGAGCGACGGGCCTGCTCAAGAAGGCGAAACCCGCGAAGCGTTGATACAAGAGGCCGCGGAAAGCCGCGGCCTCTTCTCGACGAGATACCTGCCGGAGGTTACGGCGACTCAGGCTGCGGAGCTGGCCTTTCGCGCCGCTCCCATACCCGGTCCCACCCGAGCCTCTGCGCGGTCTCCGGGTTGACCGTTCCGTCCTCGCGGTAGGTCCCGTTCTGAACGAGCCGCCGCTTCTGCTCCGGGCTCAGCCACGCGGGCATCTTCGCCTCGGCGCTCTCGGGCGCGAACTCGCCGCTCCGCCGCAGCGGGTTCAGGTCTCGGTGGGTCGCCCGGACGCCCTGCACGAGGTACGAGAACTCGACGTTTCGCGACGAGCTCACGACGATCTCGTTCAGATCCATCTTCAGGACTCCCACCGGCGCGACCGCGCCGATCGGCGTGACCTGCACGGTCAGTCCCTCCGGGTCGGTCACCAGACGGAAGTGCTCGGGCACGGGAATCCGCGCCGTCCCGTTCTGGAACCGGCCCTTCCCCCGGAAGTAGGTCCCGGCTTCCGGCCCTTCGAGAGAGACGTAAGCGATGACCACCGAAGGATCGGTCGGGTGAGGATCGAGAAAGTGCTTGAACCCCGTTGCCCCGATGTCGCCGGAGGCGAACACCCCCCAGGGCGGGGCGCCGCTGCCGGGGTCGGTGCCGTCACTCGACCCGAGAACGCCGCTCGCGAGGATAACTCCAACGCTGTTGACCAGGTATCCCCCCACGGCGCGACTCTCCGCGAATCCCAATACCCCGAATGCTGAGCTTTCGCCCCGGACGCCGGCGTAACCGGCGTTCGGCGTTATTACGGGATTGGTGTCGACGTTGGCGGTTCCGAAGACGCCGGCGGAGTCTTGCGAACCGCTGTTGTTCTGTCCGTATACCCCGTACGTTTCGCCCGTAGCGCCCAGGGCCTGGCCGATGATGCCGGCGTCGCCGTTCGTAATGGAATTCGCCTCGACCAGGAGCCCGTCGCCCATCATCAGGTTGTTGTTCTCGATGAACGCCGCGCGAATGGTGTCGGTCGTCTGGTAGCTGAAGCCGGTGCCGGCGTTGCCTATCGACGCGAAGTAGCCGTTGACGTCCACGACCAGCTCACCGGTGGCGCTCCCGACCGCGGCGTTGATCTGCACGTTGATCCCGGCGCCCGTGCCGAGCGGAACGATGGTCCCATTGCCGAGGGCGCTCTCCCCCGCGCTCCAGTTGAGAACCGAAATCGTCGGGGCGACTCCGCCCGCGGGCCACGCGACCAGGTTCCCGGCGGTATTGGGGCCGACGATCGTGAACTGGAAGGAGACCGCGTCGGCGCTGGTCGGGATCCCGCACTGCGCCGGTACACCGACGACCGTACCGCCGACGTCGATCGTCCGAGCACTCGTAGTGAGGGCGGGCGGGCCCTGCGTCCCACTGAACCCCATTCCGGCGCGCGTGTCCGCGATTCGACAGGGAGTGATGGGCACGAACGGAATCGCCGGCGAGAGGTCGGTCATCGTGGTGATCCCGCCGCTCGCCCCATGCGGCGACCAGGTCGCGGGAGCCGCCCAATTGGGGATGTGGTTGGGGTCGGGGACCTCGGCCAGGAGTGCACCGCATGCAAAGAGCGAGGCGAGGAAAAAGGTGGAACCGCGACACAACGCTGTCATAAGACCTCCTCTGGAGTTCGTACAGGGGATTCGTCGGCTGCGTGGAATACACAGACCCGGGAAGGCAGGGCTGGCGAGCATTTGGATTGGACCTCCGACCGTTGGGGGAATCCTACACCCCGGCAATGGTCGGTCAGATTCCGAAGTTGACCTGACGGTCGTGGGGCCGGGCAGACTCGAACTGCCGACCTAAGGTTTAGGAAACCTTCGCTCTATCCAAACTGAGCTACGGCCCCGGCCGCTCGAGTTTACTTCAGCGGCTCGAGCTCGCCGGAGGCAGCGGCGCGAACTCGCGCGCCGGCCGGAGAGCGGGAGTCTCCTCGGGAACTCCGATGTAGAAACCTTGCCCGAGCGGGATGCCGAGGCGCCGGCACTCCTCGAGATCCTCGGGTGTCTCGATTCCCTCGGCGACGCAGGTCGCATCGATGCGGCGCGAGAGGTTCACGAGCATCTCGACGACGTCGCGCTTGATCGTGTCCTGGTGGAGACCGGTGACGAGCGTGCTGGCGACCTTGAGGAAGTTCGGCCGCAGCTCGGCGATCGACTGAAGCGAGGCGTAGCCCGAGCCGGCGTCGTCGATCGCGATCTTGAAGCCGTGCTCCCGGAGCATCGCGAGCGAACGGCGGAAAACGGGAAGGTCGCGGATCGCCGAACGCTCGGTGACTTCCAACACCACCTGGTTCGGGAGGTTCAAGAGCGGCGTGAGAGCGTAGACGCCGCGGGTGGAGAGCGTCGCGACCGTGTCCGCCTCGACGTTCAGGAATAGCATCGCCGACGGCGCCACCGAATAGTGGCGGGCGGACGACTCCAGACACAGCTGCTCCAG
Organism: Thermoanaerobaculia bacterium; assembly: GCA_046717185.1. GTDB lineage: Bacteria > Acidobacteriota > Thermoanaerobaculia > UBA5066 > Gp7-AA6 > Gp7-AA6. The sequence goes on along the minus strand of JBKJVY010000375.1, from coordinate 3,330 downwards.
CTCCCAGATCGCCTCGTGCTCCCCGGCGAACTCGAAGAGGAGGTCGGGGCTCTCGAACGCGGAGTCCACGGGGCCGCGCGTCAACGCCTCGTGACCGAAGAGCTCCATCGTGTTGAGGTCGAAGATCGGCTGGTAAACCGTGCGGATCCGGCGCTTGTGCAGGATCTCTTTGAACGCGTCGTGCAGTCGCGCCTGCCGCTCGCGCTCCTTCGTCGTCGCGATCGTGACGGCTTCGCGCAGCGCGCGATAGACGAGCCGCTCGATCCGCATCTGCGGGTTCCCGCGGATCACCGCGTGGCCGACGAAGACCGCGATCCGCTTGTGGATCCGGGAGCCGAACGCCTCGTCGAGCGTCCCGCGCAGCGACTCCTCGACCTGCCGCGCCTTTCGCTGAAGGCGGGAGAGCCCTTCCTCTCCCCCTTCGAGGCTCGTGAAGATGTAGAAGTCGGAGCCGCCGGTCCGGTTGACCGCGACATAGTCCTGCGCCGAGAAAACGGTCCCGAGCATCCTCCGCAGCGCCTTCGCCGCGTGGCGCAGCAGGGTGTCGAACACTTCCCACCCGTACGTGTCTTCGACGTGGCTGTACTGCTCGACGTCCACGTAGAGCACGGCGAGGTCCCGGCTGTCGAGCAGCCGATCGCGCAGCGCGTCGATGATGACCGGAACGGTGGGGAGCTCGGTGACCGGGTCGAACAGCAGACTCTTGAACCGGACCTGATCGTTCTCCGACGGCTGGAAGGACGGCGCCTCCTCCCCGCGCTGGTCGAGCAGCCGCCTCACGGTCGCGAGGAGTTTCTTACGGGTGAACGGCTTGGTGATGTAGTCGTCGGCGCCGACCTGCATGCCGGTGATGAGGTCGCGGATCTCGCTCTTGACCGTCATCATCGCGATCGGGGTCAGCCGGGTCTCCGGCGCGTTCTTCAAGGTCGTGCAGACTTCCCACCCCGACAGCTCCGGCATCATCACGTCGAGAAGAACCAGGTCGGGCCGAGTCTCGAGAGCGAGGTCCACGCCCTCCCTCCCGTTGCGCGCCAGCAGCACGGAATACCCCGCGTTGGCGAGGATCGTCTGAACTATCAACAGAATGTCCTCGTCGTCGTCGACGATGAGGATGCGTTCTTCGGCCATCTGTTCTTTCCGGGTGTTCACGGCCGGGTCAGGAACTCCGAATCATATTACTAACACGGCGTACGCCGGGCGACCGGAAAGTCGGGATCGCCCGCCGAGAGAGCCGAGCTCGATGAAGAAAGAGAGCCCCGCGACGCGGGCCCCGAGCCTCTCCACGAGCTCGACTGCGGCCGCCGCCGTGCCTCCGGTGGCGAGCACGTCGTCCACGACGAGCGCGGTCTCCCCGGGGGCAAACGCGTCGGCGTGCACCTCGAGCCCGTCCGACCCGTACTCCAGGCCGTAAGCGATCTTCTCCGTGCGGCCCGGCAGCTTGCCCGGCTTCCGAACCGGGACGAACCCGAGGCCGAGCTCTCGGGCGATCGCCGCACCGAACATGAAGCCGCGCGCTTCGATCCCGACGACGCGGTCCACCCCGCTTTCCCGGAAGGGCGCGGCCATTGCGCCGACCGCGGCCGCGAACGCCTCGGGCGAGGCGAGGAGCGGCGTGATGTCCCGGAAAAGGATCCCGGGCTTCGGAAAGTCGGGAACGGCGCGGATGAATCGGGAGAGGTCGATCATCCGGTGATGCGAAACGTGGTGAGCCCCTCGGGGGTGATCTCGTCGACCTCGACCTCATCCACGCGGCCGCCGATCGGTCCCCGACGGATCTTCTCGAGGTACTGCTCGACCGCGCTCTCTTCCCCCTCGACCGTTGTCTCGACGCGGCCGTCCGGCAGGTTGCGCGCCCAGCCGGCGACGCCCGCGCTCTCCGCGGCACGGCGGGCGAAGAAGCGGAAGCCGACTCCCTGGACTCGCCCGGAGACGACAGCGCGGCGTGCGATCACGCCGGCGTACGGCCGAACCGGCCGAGGAGTGGAACGAAGACGACCTCTTCTCCGTCCTCCCGCGCGAAGTCGGTCTTGCGCCGTCGCACGACGCGGATCCGCTGCCGGTCGGGCGGACCCACGGGTGCGACGAGCCTTCCTCCGACGGCGAGCTGCTCGAGAAGCGTCTCCGGGATCTCGTCGGCGCCGGCCGTGATGAGGATCCGGTCGTACGGCGCCGCGGCCGGGTATCCGTACGTGCCGTCGAACGCTTTCACGGACACGTTCTGGTAACCGAGCTCCGCGAGCGTCGCCGCCGCGGAGCGCGCGAGCTCGTCGAGCCGCTCGAGCGAGTAGACCGTGCGGGCGAGGCGCGAGAGCACGGCAGCCTGGTAGCCCGACCCCGTCCCGATCTCGAGGACCTTCTGGCCGGGCTGTACCGCGAGGCGCTGAGTCATGAGCCCGACGACCGACGGCTGCGAGATCGTCTGTCCGTGGCCGATCGGCAGCGAGTGGTCGCCGTAAGCCTTCGCCCGCAGCAGCTCGGGGACGAACCGATGTCGCGGCACTTCCCGCATCGCGGCGAGCACGCGGGGATCGTCGACGCCGCGGGGCGCAACGAAGCGGTCGATCATCTCGCGGCGCAGCGCGTCTTCGCGTGTGCCGGAAGCCGGACGGTCCGTCTGGAGAGGCACTTGGGAGTGATGGTAGCAGCTGCGTTCGGATGCCTCTCCCGGGCTCTCCCGGAGTAAACCGGCTAAAATAGGCGTTTCCCACGGTCTATTGGAGGGACATTGACGCCCCGAGACACCGCTGAACTCGTTCATCCGGCACTGTCCGGAATTTCCCGGGAAGAGCTGAAGAAGTGGTACGCGCTCATGCACCTGGCGCGCGTGCTCGACGACAAGGCCCCGAACTACCTGAAGCAGGGGCTTGGCTGGAGCTTCCACGCCCCCTGCGCGGGTCATGACGCGATCCAGCTCGCGCTCGGCATGACTTTCCGTCCCGGGCGGGACTACCTCTTCCCCTACTACCGCGACCTGACGACTTGCGTGGCGGCCGGACTCACGGCGGAGGAGATCATCCTGAACGGCACGTCGAAGGCGACGGACGTGGCGTCGGGTGGGCGCCACATGTCCAACCACTTCGCGAAGCCGGAGATCGGCATTCAGAACGTCTCGTCCTGCGTCGCCAACCACGCGGCGCACGCGGCCGGGCTCGGGCGGGCGATCAAGACGTACGGCCGGGACTCGATCGTCTTCTGCTCGATCGGCGAGTCCTCCACGTCCGAGGGCTACTTCTACGAGGCGGTCAACGGCGCGTCCCGCGAGAAGCTCCCCGTCGTCTTCGTCGTCCAGGACAACGGCTACGGGATCTCGGTCCCCAAGTGCGACCAGAC
>JBKJVY010000374.1:0-5487 GCA_046717185.1 Thermoanaerobaculia bacterium | reverse complement strand
AAACCCACGCCCGCGCCGACCCCCAGCGCGACCCCCGCCCCCGCGCCTTCAAAAGCGTCCGAGGCACTCGGCCGGGCCGCCGCGCTCTATTCGGACGGCTCGGCGCACTCGTCCCCGTTCGTCCAGATCTACACGCCGTCAGGTTTCGCGACGGCGCGCCGGGAGTCCGGGACCGTTTCCATCCAGGCCCCGGAGCGCGTCCGCTTCGAATACACCGCTCCCGAGATGAAGGTCTTCACTTATGACGCGGGCGAAGGCCGCTTCTTCTCCCCCGCGGACCGGCAGCTCACGGTGCGACGCCTCTCGGAAGAGGAGAAGGCCCGCCTGCCGGTCGTCTTTCTTCGAAAGCCACTGGACCTCGCACGCGAGTACGAGATCTCGGTTGACTCGAGCGAGGCCGCCTCGGGAACGCGACTCCTCCTCACACCGCGCGTCGCGCGGCCCGAGCTCGCGTGGCTCCGGCTCGCGATCGCGCAGGACGGAAGCGTCCGCACGCTCTCGTACCAGGACTCCGCGGGGAACCGCACCGAGTTCCGGTTCGAAGCGTGGCGGCGGGGAAAAGCCCGCGCCTCCGCGGACTTCCGGATAACGGGTCCTCCGGGGACGCGGATCGTGGAGAACTGACCGCGAAGGCCGTCATCCCGATAGCTCACTTCCTGTCATTCCGAGGAGCGAAGCGACGAGGAATCTGTGGACCCATCGCCTGGTCCACAGGGAACCAGATCCTCGCGGCGCCTGCCCTGAGCGGAAGGCGTCTGAATCAAGCGAGACCAGATCCCTCGCGGAGCCTGCCCTGAGCAGAAGGCGTCTGAATCAAGCGAGACCAGATCCCTCGCTTCGCTCGGGATGACAGGGAGGGCGAAGGGCTCGGGATGACAAGCAGGGCGTAGGGCTCGGGATGACAAGCAGGGCGTAGGGATCGGGATGACAGCAGAGCGAAGGGATCGGGACACGACGAGAAACCTCGGGATGACGGTGGGAAAGTAGAATCCCTCCGTGCCGCAAGACTTTTCCTTCGACGTCGTCAGCAAGGTGGATCTGCAGGAGGTCGCCAACGCCGTGCAGCAAGCCTCCAAGGAGATTGCGACCCGCTTCGACTTCCGCGGAAGCGCCTCGAAGATCGAGCTCAAGGAGAAGGAGCTCGAAATCGTCCTCACGTCCGACGACGAATACAAGCTCAAGTCGGTCGTGGACATTCTGGAGACGAAGCTCGTCCGGCGCGGCGTCGGGGTGAAGGCGATGGACTACGGAAGGGTCGAGCCGGCGGCCGGCGCGACGGTGAGGCAGGTCGCGAAGATCCAGCAGGGTATCCCGTCGGAGAAGGCGAAGGAGATCGTCAAGGCGATCAAAGACCGCAAGATCAAGGTCCAGGCGTCGATCCAGGCGGACCAGGTCCGGGTCTCCGGACGAATCAAGGACGAGCTTCAGGAAGCGATGGCCGTGTTGAAGAGCCAGGACTTCGGCCTGCCGCTCCAGTTCACGAACTACCGATGATCTGGTCGTCCGGGACCGGCAACGCGCGGCTCGTGCGTGCTTACGACCTGATCGCGCCGAAGCTCGCGCTCGTCGAAGAGGAGCTGCTCGTGAACTTCCGGTCCCCGATCACGACGATCGACCGGATCGGCGGCCACCTTGCGCAGGGAGGCGGGAAGCGAATCCGGCCGGCGCTGCTCCTGCTCTCGGCGCGCCTCCTCGGATACGACGAGAAGGGGCGCCGGGACGTCCGTTACGCGACGGTCGTCGAGTTCATCCACACCGCCACGCTCGTGCACGACGACGTCATCGACGAATCGCGTCTGCGGCGGGGGCGAACGTCGGCGAACGCCCGCTGGGGCAACAACCTGACGGTGCTCTTCGGCGACTACCTCTACACGAAGTCGATGGGGATCGCGCTCGACGAGGGGGACCTCACGATCCTGAAGGTCCTTTCCGACACGACGCTCTCGATGATCGAGGGGGAAATCATTTCGACGGAGAAGACCGGGAGCATCCTCCTGACGCGAGAGGAGGCGCTCGAGATCATTCGCCGGAAGACCGCCGACCTCTTCTCCGCGTCCTGCCGCCTGCCCGCCCACTTCGCCCCGAACGGCGACCTGTTCGCCGCGGAGCGTCTCGCGGAGTACGGACGCTGCCTCGGCGTCGCGTTCCAGCTCGTCGACGACCTGCTCGACTACACGGGCAACGTCGAGTCGACCGGCAAGCCCGTGCTGAACGACCTGCGCGAGGGGAAACTCACCATGCCGCTCCTCCTCTCCCTGCCCCGCGCCTCGGCGGAGGAACGCGACAGCGTCGCACGCGTGATGCGCGAGCGCGATTTCGCGAGCGTTCAGCCGGGCGAAGTGCTCGCGATCGCCGAGCGTCACGGCGGGCTGGCCGAAACGCGGGCGCTCGCTCGCGATTACGCCGCCGCGGCCCGCGTCGCCCTGGGCGCCTTCCCGGAGTCCGACGCGAAGGACGGCCTTCTGCTCGCGACCGAGTCGGCCGTGGACCGCGTGAGCTGAGGCGTCAGACTGGTTCCGAGGCCGACCACCCTCTTGTCATTCCGAGGACCCGGACCGAGGAATCTGGGCCCAGATCCCTCGCTTCGCTCGGGATGACAGGGGACCATTAGGAATAAGGAAATATAGCACTACAACCTTAAAAAAGTCGGAACGGCCGCATTCCGATTCTGCCTCTTCTCTCCTATAAAAGTAAGGCTTCAGGCTTCCCTCGCCGAAAATTTTCTTGCGTTCCTCCGGCAGAGGCCTATACTCCCCTCCAGACGATGTCCCGCAACCCCAGCGCCATCAACACTCTGGCGAATTCTCTGCAAAGACTGCCGCTTTTTGGCGCTTCCCGCCCGAATTCGGAGAGCGAGGCGCAGCTTTACCTCCAGCGCGCACTGCACGCCGCGGCCGAGGAGCGTTATGACGTGGCGCTCGTTTTCTGCGGAAAGGCGCTCGACGTGGCGCCCGGGAACATCGCCGCCCGATTCCTCGCGGGCCAACTGTACGACCGCGTTCTCCACGACGTAGACCGCGCGGTCGAGGCGTACCAGAAGGTGATCGCGCTCTCCGGCTACGACACTGCGAGCCCGTACGTCGCCGCGGCGCGCGAAGCGCTCGACGCCCTCGTAATGGCGTCTACGACGTCATAGCCCTCGGTTCTCAGTTCTCCAGTTCTCAGTTCTCCGTTCGCTGCTCGAGCAACTCGTTCGGTCGCGGCAGGCGCGGCCAACCCCACGGGTACATCGGAGGCCGGCCCCATGTCGCGGCGCGGTATTTCCCTCCCGACACGATCGCTCCCGGTGAAGTGTCGACGCGCCACCGCTCATCCGACACGACGGCGTCCCGCCCGGCGAGCGAGAGGTCGAGCGAGAAGAGCAGTCCTCCCACGCCCGTTTCGCTTCCCGCCTCGACGGCGATCCGATTGACGCCGCTCCGGAACCAGGGCGCCGCCTCGTAGAGCGCGAGTGGGTCTCCGGGCGCGTGCTTTCCGCCGCCCACCCGCTTCCCGTTGACCCAGAGGACGTGCCACGCATCCGCGAAGATCTTCGCGGTCGCGCGTTCGGGCGGCCGCTCGAGAACGACGTCGCGGGTGGCTACGAAGGCGAGCGGGCCCGGCTCCTTGACCTCGCGCGAGTACCAGATCCATTGCGCCGTGCCGGTCCGCGAAAGCTCCCGCTCCGCGTGCGCCCGGAGGGTCGCGCGGATCGCGGCCGTCGCCGCGAGCGCGAGGGCGAGGACGTAGAGCAGCACGAAGGCCGGGCGCGAAACGAGCGGCCCGCGCGGATTCTCGGGAAGTTCCATGGTTGACCTGCGTCTGCTCGACGGGTACTCTATAGTCCCGATGCCTTCATGAAAGTCATCGGAGTGATTCCCGCCCGCTACTCCTCCGTCCGATTTCCCGGAAAACCCCTCGCTCCCCTCGCCGGACGGCCCATGGTGCTTCACGTCCTGGCGGCGGCGCGGGCAGCGCGGAGTCTCGACCGGGTCATCGTGGCGACGGACGACTCCCGGATCGCCGAGGTCGTCCGGTCGGACGGCGGCGAGGCAATCCTGACGTCGCCCGACGCGGCGAGCGGAACCGACCGGCTGGCCGAAGCGGCGCGCCGGGCGCCGGGGGACGCCTACGTCAACGTGCAGGGGGACGAGCCGCTCATGGCGCCGGACAACATCGACGTCGTGGTCGAGACGCTGCTCGCGAGCCCGGAGCGCGAGATCGCCACGGTTGCGCTGACGGCCGGCGAAGAGGTGGCGGACGACCCCGACGTCGTGAAGGTCGTGATCGCCGCCGACGGCCGCGCGCTCTACTTTTCCCGGGCGGCCATCCCCTTCGCGCGCTCGGGCAAGCCGGGTTATCGCAAGCACCTCGGGCTGTACGCCTATCGTGCGGAGACGCTCCAGAAGCTCGCGGCGCTCCCCCCCTCCCCTCTCGAGCGCATCGAGTCGCTCGAGCAGCTGCGCTGGCTCGAAGCGGGCTGGACGATCTGGGTGGGCGAGGCCGCCTTCGACTCGATCGGCGTGGACCGGCCGGACGACCTCGCGAAAGCGGAAATGACCTTGCAGGGTAGGAGAGCGAAGCTCGAAAAGGAGGCCGCGAGATGAGCGCCAAGTACGTGTTCGTGACGGGCGGAGTCGTCTCTTCCCTCGGCAAGGGGATCGCGGCGGCGTCGATCGGGGCGTTGCTCGAAGCGCGCGGCTTCAAGGTCGCACTCGCGAAGTTCGACCCGTACATCAACGTGGACCCGGGAACGATGTCCCCGTTCCAGCACGGCGAGGTGTACGTCACGGACGACGGGGCGGAGACCGATCTCGACCTCGGACACTACGAGCGGTTCACGTCGATGACCGCCACGCGCGTGAACAACACGACGGCCGGTCGGATCTATGCGACGGTCATCGAGCGCGAGCGGCGGGGCGACTACCTCGGCAAGACGGTGCAAGTGGTCCCTCACATCACCGACGAGATTAAGGAGTCGATCCGGAAAGTGCAGCCGGACGCCGACGTCGTGCTGATCGAGATCGGCGGGACTGTCGGCGACATCGAGTCCCTCCCGTTCCTGGAGGCGATCCGCCAGATGCGGCAGGAGGCGGGGCGCGGCAACGCCGTCAACGTTCACCTGACGCTCGTCCCGTACATCAAGGCGTCCGACGAGCTGAAGACGAAGCCGACGCAGCACTCGGTTAAGGACCTGCTCTCGATCGGGATCCAGGCCGACGTCCTCCTCTGCCGGACGGACCGGCCACTCCCTCCCGAGGTGAAGCGCAAGATCTCGCTCTTCTGCAACGTGCCGGTCGAGGCAGTCATCACGGCGAAGGATGTGCCGTCGATCTACGAGGTGCCGCTCCAGTTCGCGGCGGAGGGACTCGACGAAATCCTGCTCGACCTGCTGAACCTTCCGCACTACGACCGCGACCTCGCGAAATGGGAAAGCCTCGTCAACCGCATCAAGAACCCGACGGGAGAAGTCGAGATCGCCGTCGTCGGGAAATATGTGGACTACGG
>JBKJVY010000373.1:0-3708 GCA_046717185.1 Thermoanaerobaculia bacterium | reverse complement strand
CGGCTCGCGCGCTCTCGGCGATGACGTTCGGCGCGGTGCCCGCCTGGAGCACCCCGATGTTCATCGTCGTCGCGCCGAACGCCGGGTGTTCCGGGAGGCGGAGCGAGCGCAGGTCGTTCAGGAAGTCGAGAAGCAGCTCGACGCCCGAGCGGCCGCTGTCCGGGAGCGACGAGTGACCCGAGACCCCGCGCGCCTCGACCTCGATGCGGAGACATCCCTTCGAGCCGGCGACGAACCGGCTGCCCGTGGGCTCGCCGCCGATCAGGTACCGCGCGAGGTGAGGCCGCCGGTTTGCCGCGAGCGCGCCGTCGGAGCCCCGTTCCTCGCCGACGAGGATGAGGAGCCCCACCTCGCCCGTCCCGCCGCGCGCGAGCTCCTCGAGCGCGACCGCCTGCGCGGCGAGGCTGGCCTTGGCGTCGCACGCTCCGCGCCCGATGAGGACGTCCCCCTCCCGCCGCGGCGGCAGGAAGGGAGGAACGGTGTCCGCGTGGGTCGTCAGGACGACGCTCGGATGCCCCCGGTGGACGATGAGGTTGCGCCGCTCGGAGGACACTTCCACGGACTCGACGGTCCAGCCCGACCCGGCGTAGCGTCGCTCGAGGAACGCGAGGAGGGGCTCCTCGGCTCCCGTCACCGACGGGATCGCGACGAGGTCGCAGAGGAGCTCGACCGCTCGCGCGCCCGCGTCCGGCGAGACGTCCGCCGCGGGCCGGGTCACGAGGGGGAGGCTCCGAACCCCACGCACCGGATCATAGACTCGGGGCCATGAAGAAACTCCTCCCGCTCTCGCTCGCCGTCGCGCTTCCCGTTCTTTCGCTCGTTGCGCCGACTCCGGCTGCGACCCCGATGGACGATCTCGTCTTCGAAGGCGCCCGCGTCGTGGACGGGACCGGCGCGCCCTGGTTCGTCGCGGACGTCGCGGTGCGCAACGGAAAGATCGCGGCGGTCGGCAAGCTCGACAAGCGTCCGGCCCGGCGGCGCATCGACGCGCGCGGCCTCGTCGTGGCGCCCGGCTTCATCGACCTCCTCGGCCAGTCCGAATACAACGTCCTCGTGGACCGCCGCGCGGCGTCCAAGATCACGCAGGGCATCACGACGGAAGTGACCGGAGAGGGCGTCTCGATCGCACCGCTCAACCAGGCCCTGATCGACGGGGATCGCGACACCTACCAGAAGTACGGCGTGTGGCCGGACTGGCGGACGCTCGACGGGTACTTCCGGACGCTCGAGAAGCGCGGCACGGCGATCAACCTCGCCACGTTCGTCGGGTCGGGGGGCTTGCGAAGCTACGTCGTCGGGAACGAGAACCGTCCCGCGACCGCGTCGGAGATCAACTCGATGAAGGCGCTCCTCGAGCAGGCGATGCGGGAGGGCGCGCTCGGGGTTTCGTCCTCCCTCCAGTACATCCCGAACATCTACTCCTCGACCGAGGAGCTCATCGCGCTCGCGAAGGTGGCCGCACGGTACGGAGGCGCGTACTTCACGCACCAGCGCTCCGAGTCGGGGCGGATCGACTCTTCGCTCGACGAAGCGTTCCGGATCGCGCGCGAGGCGAACATCCGTACGCAGGTCTGGCACCTGAAGACCGCGTATCGGCCCAACTGGGGGCGCATGCCCGCGGTGCTCGCGAAGATCGAGGCCGCGCGCGCACAGGGGCTCGACGTCAGCGCGAACCAGTACCCGTACAACCGCGCCTCGAACGGGCTCGATGCGTGCCTGCCGCCGTGGGCGCGGGAGGGGGGGAAGGAAGCGCTCCTGAAGCGCCTCGCCGATCCGGCCATGCGTGACCGCGTCAAGTCCGACATGGGCCGCGAGACGACGGACTGGGAGAACCAGTACCTGGGCTCGGGAGGCGCGGAAGGGATCATGGTCTCTTCCGTCCTCTCTGACGCGCTCAAGAAGTACGAGGGCCGAACCATCGCCCGGATCGCGAAGGAGGAAGGCAAGGACCCGCGCGACGCGCTGCTCGACCTCGTGATCGCCGACCGTGCGAACGCCTCCTGCATCATTTCGATCATGGACGAGAAGGACGTGCGCACCGCGCTCGCGCATCCCCTCGTCGCGTTCTGCACCGACTCTCCCGCGAAGGCGACCGACGGGCCTCTGTCGCGCGAGTACTCGCACCCGCGCGGGTGGGGCTCGGCCGCCCGGATCCTCGGGCACTACGTCCGCGACGAGAAGGTGCTCACGCTCGAGGAGGCGATCCGGAAGATGACGTCGTTCCCCGCGGCAAGCGCGGGTCTCGAGGACCGCGGGATCGTCCGGCCCGGTTTTGCCGCGGACCTCGCCGTGTTCGACCCCAAGACCGTCCGCGACGTCGCGACGTTCGAGGACCCCAACCGCTACAGCGAGGGGTTTCGATACGTCGCCGTCAACGGCGTGCTCGTCGTGGACGCCGGCAAGCTGACCGGCAAGACCCCCGGGCGCGCGCTGCGCGGACCGGGGTGGACGCGCCCGGCGGCGCGGGGCCGGTACGTTCCCGCGAGAATGACCCTGAGGTGAAGACCCTCCTCCTCGCGCTCGCTCTCCTCCTTTTTCCGCGATACCTGCCGAAGACGACGCTGGACGAGATGCTGGCGAAGGTCGCAGCCTCGGCCGCACGGTAAGCCCCCCGCTACGATCCCGCGGGGATGCGATCGCCCGCGCTCTGAGTCGCTCTTACTCGATCGCCGAGTATTGCTGGAATCCCTCTCGGACGAAGTCCTGGTCGAATGCGAAGGCGATTTCGATGTCCCGATCTCGCATGACCAGAAAGCTCACCTGATCGACGAGGCTGATCCTCCTTTTCGGTGACCGGGCGAGGGCTCGAATCGCCTGGTGATGGAGCGTCGTATCGACCCATTCGACCTCGAAGTTGTCGGCGGTGCGCGCGAGCTCGAGCGCCGCGTCGACACCGATCCGGTTCTGAATCAGCGCGATCGACTCTACGAGAACGTAGTTGTGCGTAAGGAGTGCCTCTGCGCTCCGCAGCGCGGCAGAAAACCGCCGCCGGGCCTCGCCGTGATTCGGGTCCGCTCTATCCGCCAGCGCGTAGAGGGCCGAAGTGTCCACGAAGATCAATCGTGGTGCTCGTCGTAGAGACCTTCCGCGAGCGCTTCGTCGTGCCGCTCCGATACGGGCGACAGCCTGCCTTGCCGGGTGCTTCCTGCTCCGATGAAAGGAAAGCTCCTGAGAGTGAGCCGCCTCTTCCCCTTCTTCGAGCCGAACTTCTCTCCCAGGGCGTCGCGAACGACCGAAGAGATCGAGCGGTGCTCCTCGTACGCTTTTCGCCGTACGGCGGCATAGATTTCATCGTCCAATTGGATTTGGGCGCGTTTCATTCATTGCATCATAACGCTATGACAGCATGATGTGTCATCGCATGCGACGAAGCGGAGGCACACGGAAGGGCCTCCCGTCTGCCGGATCTCGACCTCCCGCGAGAGGAGCGGGAACAGGAAGGCGATGCGTCGTCGCTCGAAGGCCCGTAGGCCCTTCGAAACGTCGATGGCCGGAGGGTTGGGCGGCTCTATCGCCCGCGCTTGACGACGGCCAGGCGCGCCTCGGCGAGCTCCAGCTTCGACTTGACCTCATCGAGCGTCTCGCGGCCGACCGACTTCAGCTCCTCCTCGGCCTGAGCGCGCTCCCGCTCCGCGGCGGAGACGTCCACTTCCGAAGGCTCCTCGGCGCGGTCCGCGAGCACGGTGACGGCGTCGTTGGCGATCTCAG
>JBKJVY010000372.1:0-4670 GCA_046717185.1 Thermoanaerobaculia bacterium | reverse complement strand
TTCCGCAGGACCGGACCTACATGACGTGGCCGAGCCCGCAGGCGTTCGGACCGGGCGACGCGGAGCTCGACCTCACGTCCCTGATCCTGACCGACGGACTCTCGTCGCGCCTGAACAAGGTCCTCGTTTACGACAAAGAGCTCGCGACGGCCGTTCAGTCCTTCCAGAACTCGGCCGAGATCTCCGGCTGGTTCGCCGTCATCGCCACCGCGCGACCCGGCGCCTCGCTCGCCGAAATCGAGAAGATCGTGACGGATGAGATCGCGCGCCTCTCGAAGACGGGTCCCACCGCGGCGGAGCTGAACCGTGCCAAGACGAAGCAGCAGTACACCTTCGTGACCGGCCTCGAGCGGATCGGCGGCTTCGGAGGGAAGTCCGACCTCCTCAATCAGTACAACACGTACCTGGGCGATCCGGGCAAGTTCGAGGAGGACGTCGCCCGCTACCAGAAGGTCACGGCGGCGGACATCCAGAAAACCGCCGACCGGTGGCTGAACACGCGCAACCGGCTGCTGGTGCGCTTCCACCCGGAAAAGTCGACGCGCGGTCCCGAAGTCGCGCTCGACCGGGCGAAAGAGCCCGCTCTCGGCGCCGACCGGGCCTTCCGCGCCCCGGACGTGAAAACCGCGAAGCTCGAGAACGGAATGGACGTCTTCGTCGTCGAGCGTCCGGACCTGCCGAAGGTGGCGGTCACGCTCGCGACGCGGGCGGGAAGCGTCTCTGACACGCAGGGCAAGGGGGGCACGGCCCACCTCGTCGTCACGACGATCGACATGGGAACGAAGACGCGCAAGGCGCTCGACATCGAAGACGCGTTCGGTGACCTCGGAACGGAGCTTGCGGGCTTCGCGGGCCGCGATTCGTCCCAGGTCTCCTTCGAGGTCCTGAAGCGCAACCTCTCACCGGCGCTCGCCGTCTTCTCCGACGTCGTGCGAAACCCGGTCTATCCGGAGTCGGAGATCGACCGCGAGAAGAAGCGCCACCTCGACGCCCTTTCCCAGCAGTCCAAGAACGCCAACGCGGTGGCCGGGCGCGTGCGCTCGATGCTCGCGTTCGGCGCCGACCATCCCTACGGCCGCCCCGTTCAGGGGCTTCCCTCGACGGTCGAAAAGATCTCGCGGGAAGACCTCGCGAAGTTCCACGCCACCTGGTGGAAGCCGGGTAGCTCCGCGCTCGTGTTCGCCGGGGACATCACGCTCGACGAGGCCGTCGCGCTCGCTCGCAGGGACTTCGGCGGCTGGTCTGGCGGCGCGGCTGCGGCAGTCACGATCCCGCCCCCGAGCCCGGCTCCGGCGGGCCGGATCTATCTCGTGGACCGTCAGGACGCCGCTCAGACCGTCGTCTCCCAGTTCCTGCCGGCGCCAGCCCGTCAAACGCCGGACTACTACTCGCTGCGCCTCGCCGACTCGGTCTGGGGCGGCGGCGGCTTCGGAACCCGTCTCAATCTCAACCTGCGTGAGGACAAGGGCTACTCGTACGGCGTCTTCTCGAACCTCGCTCTCTACCGGGAAGGGGGGCTGTGGAACGCCGGCGGCGGAGTCCAGACCAACAAGACCAAGGAGTCCCTGGTCGAGTTCGACAAGGAGCTCAAGGGGTTCGCCGGAAAGAAGCCGATCTCGGAGGCCGAGTTCGAGGACGCCAAGGTGAAGCGGGTCCGCGGCTACGCCCAGCAGTTCGAGTCGCTCGGCCGCATCGCCCAACAGGTCGCGGACCTGTGGGCACTCGGTCTCACCATGGCGGAGCTCCAGCGAGAGAGCGACGAGACCCAGAAGGTCACGCTCGAGGCCGCGCGTGCGGCCGCGAAGAAGTACGCCATGCCGGAGCGCGCGACCGTGCTGCTCGTGGGCGACCGCTCGAAGATCGAGGCCGGGGTCCGCGAGAACAACCTCGGCGAGATCGTCGTGCTCGACGCGGAAGGGAAGCCGGTCAGCCGGTAGCGACGGGTTCTCAGTTCTCAGTTCTCAGCCGTGGGCCGCACGGGGTGGCGGTCAGACCGGCCGTCGGCCGCCCGAGCCCGCGAAGGCCAGTTTACGCAGGAGACGTCGCAGAAGGCTCGGCGAGCGGGACGACAGCCGGGCGGTGGGTTCGGCGGGGGCACGGGCAGGGGTCAGGAAGTCGGCCGGCGGCGGCGTCAGCGCCGAGGGATCGAACGGCATCGATCCCAGGCGCTCGCGGCAGCCGCGGCAGATCCGGAGGTGCCCCTCGGCGGGAGCCGTTCGGATCTCGCCGTAGTGGTAGAGGACGAGGTCGTCGTCGTGAAGGTGCTTCAACCGCCGGGCGCTGTCTGGATGTCCTCCTTCATCCTGCAGAGGAATACGGAGGAGCTTCTCGTCGCGTCGCCGTTGAAACCGTTTCCCGCTCGCGGGCATAGGCTAGAGCGAAGATGCCCGTCGCGGCCGCGCCCTCCGTTTTCGTCGCCCACGGCTCCCCGATGTTCGGGATCGCGGCGGGAGACTACGGGAAAACGTTGCGGCGATTTGCGACGCGGCTCCTGCCGCCGGCCGCGATCGTGATCGTGTCGGCGCACTGGGAGGCGCCGGGTCCCATCCGCGTGAACGCCGCCCCGCGACCGAGCCTGATCTACGACTTCGGCGGTTTCCCGCCCGCGCTCTACGAGCTGACGTACCCCGCTCCCGGCGCACCCGGAGTCGCGGAGGAGGTGCTCACGCTCCTCGCGGACGCCGGTCTCGACGCCGTGCGCGAAGAGCGCCGCGGGTGGGACCACGGCGTGTGGATCCCGCTCCGCCTCCTCTACCCGGAAGCCGACGTCCCCGTCGTCGAAGTGTCGCTGCCTCTTCCGCGCGAGCCGGAGACGGTCATCCGCATGGGCGCGGCGCTCGCCCCGCTGCGGCGCCAGAGAGTTCTGCTCCTCGGGAGCGGCGGGATCGTCCACAACCTTCGCCTCGCCCGGCTCGACCGCGAGAACGGTCCCGTGGACGAGTGGGCGCCCCGCTTCGACGGGTGGGTGCGGGAGCGGGTCGAGCGCCGGGAGCTGGCGGAGCTCGCGCAGTACCGCACTCGTGCTCCGCACGCCGACCTCGCCGTGCCGGAGAGCGAGCACTTCGACCCCCTCCTCTTCGCGGTCGGCGCGGCGGACCGTGGAGACGAGACCGAGGAGATCGCGTCCGGTTTCCAGTATGCGAACCTGTCGCTCTCCTCCTACGCGTTCGTTCCGAAGGGGGAAGGGTGAGCAAGCTCGTCGCCTGGGTGACGCAGTACGGCGTCGCGCTCGTCTTCGCCAACGTGCTCGTCGAGCAGATCGGCATTCCGATCCCCGCCCTTCCGACGCTCCTCGTCGCCGGGTCGCTCGTGCGCGCTGGAAAGCTGTCGTTCCTGGCGCTGCTCGGGGCGGCGGTCGTCGCATCGCTCGCCGCGGACGCCGTCTGGTTTTACCTCGGAAGGCGTTACGGCCACCGGGTGCTGAAGACTCTCTGCCGGATATCGCTGTCCCCCGATTCTTGCGTCCGGCAGACCGAAGGAATTTTCGAAAAGTGGGGGATGACGTCCGTCGTTCTCGCGAAGTTCATCACCGGCTTCTCGACAGTCGCGCCGCCGCTCGCCGGAGCGATGGGGGCGAAGCTCCCGGCCTTTCTCTTCTACGACGCCCTCGGGACGATCCTCTGGGCGGGAAGCGGGCTCCTCCTCGGCTTCGTCTTTCACCGCGCGATCGAGGACGTCCTCGGATACCTCGAGGGACTCGGAACGGGCGCGCTCTATCTCGTGGGCGCGGCGCTCGTCCTGTTCGTTCTCTTCAAGTGGTGGCAGCGCCGTCGGTTCTACCGGGCGCTCAGGATGGCGCGGATCGGCGTGGAAGAGCTCCGCTCGGTTTTCGAGAAGGGCGAGAAGCCCTTCGTCGTGGACGTGCGGGGGCCGGGGGAGCGCCAGCGCGACCCGCGCCGCATTCCGGGCGCGATGACGATGGACATGAGCGAGCTCGACGCGAAGCTTCCCGGGATCCCGCCCGAGGTGGAGATCGTCCTCTACTGCACGTGACCGAACGAGGCGTCGGCGGCCCGTGTGGCCCGCATGCTGATCGAGAGGGGATACAAGAAGGTGAGGCCGCTCGCCGGCGGCCTGGACGCGTGGATCGACGCGGGATATGAGGTGGAGGTGCTCGACGCGTCGTGAACGATTATCGAGTTACTGGACCGGAACGACGACGGAAGTCGCCACCAGCGACCACTCTTCGCGCGGACCAGCGGCCGTCGTCGCACCCGCGCCGGACTCCTCGGCGTAGTGCTTCGTCTCGTCGGCCGAGAGCAGCTTGCGCGAGAGGACGCCCTCGACGACGACCGTCTTTCCCGCGATGTCCTTCGGCACGAAGAACGCGTAGTCCTGGAAGGTGACGCGGATTGAGCGGGCGCCCTCGGTCAGGACCATCCAGCATCCCTTGTTCTGACACACCTCGGCCGCCGGCGCCTTGACCGCGAGCGTCTGGCCGACGTTCGCCTCCGAGCTCGCTTGTTGCAGCGTGAGGGGGGCTGCCGTCAATGCCCTCGGGCGGCCGTAGACCGTTTCCGGAGCCTGCGAGGTCCCGGCGCAACCGGAGAGGGAGATTACGAGCGCAAGAGCGAGAGCCGTTTTCATCGAGCCTCCGATTTACGAGAGAGTGCCGCGATCGCCGTCACGGAGCGGATGAGATCCGCCACCGTGCGCACGTCGAGCTGCGT
>JBKJVY010000371.1:0-2998 GCA_046717185.1 Thermoanaerobaculia bacterium | reverse complement strand
GTCCCAGACTTTGCGGAGCGATCCTTCGGAGAGCTTCATGGCGGCTTTGACCAGGCGGCGGTCTTCGTCGCGGTAGGTGAGGAACTCGACGAACTGGGCGACCTCGTTGACGGTCTCGGGCGGAAGTTCTTCGATTTTCTCGATCAAGGCCTTCTTCTGGGGATTTTTGGTAGGCATGTCTGCTTTCCTGGTCTGATCCTAAGCGCTCTTACGCTTGCGTTCGAGGACTTCTTCCATCTGGCGTTTGGCGATGACGGCGTCGACAAGCTGGACCACGATGTCCTGGTCTTCGCGGGGGAGATTTTTGAGTTCGCGGAATCGGTCGAGCAGTAGCACGTTTTGAATCGGCAGCTCGGTATTTGCTTCGGACGGCTTTCGACCGAAGATGATCTCGTCAGTGGAAATCCGGAGTGATCCGGCGAGGGCCACGAGGGTCTCGAAGTTCGGGAGTCCTTCTCCGCGTTCATAGCGCGAAATCAGGACAACCTCGCATCCGACGAGCCGAGCGAGATCTCGCTGGGTGTGAGGTCTCGTTCCCGGCGAAGCTTTCTCAGCCTACCTGCGAACGCTTTGGACATAGCTTTACGGCTTGGGCGTCTCTCCATAGGGGAAAGTGTCGGGCGGTTTTCTATGATAAATGCGATCTTCGTGAAGGCTGGCGCGGCCGGCGCCAACAACGGCACGAGCTGGGCCGACGCTTATACGAATCGTCAGGGCCCCGGCCTCGCAAACTCGAAACGCGAGCGACAGGACGGCCGCCGACAGAAGCGTCTTCGCGAGGTGCACGGGTTTTCCTGGGAACTCCCTCGGAGGAAGGGCTCGATTCTACGCTCCGGAGGCTCGCTCGACGGACCACTAAATGGACCGCCGCGGAGCACCGCCCCGAACCGAGTCACCGGAAGTGGACGGCCGTCGCTACCGCTCGTTCGCGGGACTGAGCGGGAAGAGGCTCCTGGTCATGTCAAGGCCGGGAGTCGGTGTGACGAGCAGGGGGTTTTCCTGGTTTGGGGAGGCGTGGTCGGCTGCCGGCGGGGGTGTGCCCGGCGGGTGCGGCGCGCCTGGAGGCGCTGGCGTCGTGGGCTGCTTCGTGGAGTCAGTCATGCAAGACTGGATTCTAGCGCCCGGCGCAAACAGAGGTCCTTGCTCCCGGGAGAGCCATGACTTAGCGTCGCAAAGTGCCGAGCCTCCAGGACACCTACGCGCCGAACAACCAGTGCTTCGGTTGCGGGCCGGCCAACGAGAAGGGGCTTCGCATCAAGAGCCGCGTCGAGGGGGACGAGGTCGTCGCGGAGTGGCGTCCCGAACCGCACCACCAGGCGTTCGAGGGGATCCTGAACGGCGGGATCTGCGGCGCGTTACTCGACTGCCACAGCAACTGGACGGCGGCGCATCACCTGATGAAGAAGTCGGGCGCCGACTCGCCGCCCTGCACGGTCACGGCGGACTTCCACGTCGTGCTGAAGCGTCCGACGCCCATGGACGCGCCGCTCCACCTGCGCGCGCACGTCGTCGAGTCCACGGACGACCGCGCGGTCGTGGACGCGACGCTCGAAGCGAACGGGAAAGTGACGGCGACGTGCCGCGGGACGTTCGTTGCGGTCCGGGAGGGTCACCCGGCTTACCGCAGGTGGTAGACGTCTTCTCCCTGTACTTCGAGACAGAGCTCCGCCGCCTCGCGGATCCGTTCCATTAGCTCGTCGAGAGACCGCGCCTGCGTGTGGCATCCCTTGAGCGACGGCACGGAGGCGACGTAGGACCCATCCCGGTCCCGTTCTACGACCACGCTCAGTTCCATTTTCATCGTCTGCTCGAGCCGGATTGTACCGCCGCTATCTCCAGCGAACGGAACGCGACGCTCAACATTCGGGAGTCCTGTCCGCCCGCGACGCGGCCGGTCTGCTCGAACCGGAAGGTCACCTCGTTTTCCCCCGGACCGATCGCGGCCGCCGGCACGTCGAGCTCGTAGCTGTTCCAGCCGCGGTCCAGGAGCAGGCGGCCGACGACCTTTCCGTTGACGTCCACCTCGACTACCTGACAGGACTGACCCCGGCCGCGCACGAACGGGATAATCGACAACCGCATCCTGTGATCGCGCTTCGGAAGTTGCGCGACTCGGAGAGTCGACACCCGACCCTCCGCCCAAACGAACGGGACCTTCCCGTTCCACAGCTCGTCTCCCGACCAGCCTTTCCCGAGCAGTTCCCGCGCCCGATCGGTTCCGAACTCGATCCTGACGCCGGGCCGCGGCGAATCGGCCGCGACCGGACCCTTCAGCAGGTGCCGGCCGAGCTCGTGCTCGTAGGCGCCGAGCCACGCGACCGGCACGATCGCAAAGACCGCGGCGAGAACCCACTCCCAGGCGCGCTCCCGCGCGCCGGTCGAGGGCCCGAGCAGCCGCCTCGCGACGAGAAGACCGATCGCCGCGCCGAGGGCGCCTCCACAAAGGACGTCGATGACGAAGGGGTCCCGGAAGAAGACTCGCGCGAGCCCGCCGAAGAGCGCGGCCAGGCAGAGGAGGGGCGCGAGGCGAGGCCACAGCCACCCGAGGACGGCCGCGAGCGCGAACGCGGTCGTCGCGTGCCCGGACGGGAAGCTCCAGGAGCCGACGCCCTGAGGGCGCGGAACCTGGAAGACGAGCTTCAGCGCGTTCGCGACGAGGCCGGACGCGGCGACCGCGAGAAGCACGGCCGCCCCCGCCCGCGCGAGACGAGGGTTGCGCGATACGAGACCCCAGGCGCCGAGCGCCGCGCCGATCCCCGCCGCGACGAGGCCGTGCGCCAGAAAGTCGAGCGCCTGCATCAGCCGCTCGAGCAGGGCGGATCCGACGAGGGGGCAGGCGAAGCGGACGAGGTCGATCAGGGCTTCCGGGGAGCGCGGCCGATCACTTCCTCCAGCCACCCGGCGACGCGCTTCTCCATCTCCGCGAAGCTCGGCGCTACGAAGAGGACCTTCTGGTAGCTCGTCGGGTCGTACGGCGTCCGCTCGATCTCGACGAGGT
>JBKJVY010000370.1:0-2785 GCA_046717185.1 Thermoanaerobaculia bacterium | reverse complement strand
CGAGAGACTGATCGAGAGCTTCCGAGGCTCGAATCCCGCGGCCGTCACGTCGATGTTCCACGCGCCGCCCACGAGGCCCAAGATTGCCCAGTATCCCTTCTTGTTGGTCTTCGTGGACGGACCGCCGTCCGGCTCCTTTCGAAACTCGACTTTTGCATCGGCGATCGGCTGGCCGCTCGAGTCCTTGATCCAGCCATCCACCCTCGCCCGTCCTCGCCAGTCCTGCGCGAGAGCCCCGGAAGCGAGCGCGCTCGCGGCGAGAAAGGCGGACAGCAACCGCATCGGTCGCCTCATGAGAAACCTCCCGAACAAAAGAAAAGCCCCGGCAGGCTCGGAACCCGCCGGGGCAGGAATTGTATTCCGCGGAGGGTGCGGGGGACCGCAAGGTCCCCCGCCAACTTACGCTAGAAGGAGATCCGGGCGCCCAGGCGCACGATCCGCGGCGCCTGAACCTCGAAGATCTGGTTGTAGGTGGACTGGTTCACGCGGCCGTTGCGCTGAAGGACCGTGTCGTCGTTCAGAACGTTGAAGACGTCCATCGCGAGCGTCACCTGCAGCACGCTGACGTTGACGACCTTGCCCAGCCGCAGATCCAGGTTGTACACGTCGTCGTGGCGCTGGTCGTCCAGCTTGCCGATCAAGATGGTGCGGTTCCCGAGGCCGTCCGCGGGGTTGACCACCGTCCAGTTCGGGTACGGATACCCCTCCCGCCCGAAGAAGTTCATTCCGATGTTGAAGCTCCAGGGCAGCTCGTACATCGCCGCGACGTTGAACTGCCAGCGCGAGTTGATGAAGACGTTGGAGAAGTCGCCGCTGCCGGCCGAGCGCCGGGCAACGATGTCAGAACCCGGGCAGTTGGCGCCGTTGGCGGTGCTCAGGACGTTGTTGGGATCGACACACCCGTCGAAGCCGTTCTCCTGCTCCCCTTCTCCGAACCCGGCGTTCACCCGCGCCATCCAGCGGTTCGAGAGGCGCTTGTTCAGGCTGAAATCAACGCCGTTGTATGTGATCTCGTGGTCGGGGCGGTTCGACAGCTCTGAGCCTCTGGGGATCGTCAGACCCGGACGCAGGCGATAGACCTGGCCCCGGATGTCGTAGGCCTGTCCGTTCGCGAGCGTGCCGGAGAGAGCGTTGCCGGCAGCGTTCAGAATGGCGGGGTCGGTGACGAGTATGTAGTCGTTTCTCGTCAGGCCGATCCGGTTCGTCCACGTCGGGTCCCTGTACGTGCGGTGCGTGTAGGAAGCGCCGACGACGAGGTCCGACATGATCTCGTAGTCAGCTCCGACAATGAGCTCGTCGGTCTTGCCCGCCTCGAGATCCGGGTCCGTGATGTTGAAAACGGAGACGGAAGACGGGTTGTTCGGGTCGAGGTTGGAGAAGTTGCGGAGCCTGGAGAAGTCGACCTCGCCCAGCTGGACCCGGTTGTCCCTCGCCCCGCCGGTTCCGTCGGTCCAGCCGTACTCGAGGAAGGAGACACCGGGGGAAGCGTTGGTTTGGAAGATCGAGGCGGCGCCCATCTGGTCCACGAACCGGGCGTACCCCGCCTTTAGCAGAAGCTTCCTTGCCTGGCCCACCGCGTAGGTCGCACCGATCCGCGGAGAGAAGTCCGCCCACTCGAAGGCCTGCGGGCCTCCCGGAGCGGTGAAGCCCGGCAGCAGGTCGGGCCGCAAGGAATTCTCGAGGACCGTCGCTCCCACCGGGTTGCCGCGCTGCAGGTCGTAGCGCACTCCGAAATTGACCGTCAGGTTCGAGAGGGTGAGCGTGTCGCCCACGAAAGCGCTGTAGTACTCCTGGAAAATCCCCGAGGTCACGCCCCGCGTCAGGCGCGCGTAGTCTCCGGCGCGGTCGAAGTAGCCCACGTTCTGACTGCCCGGCCAGCCGCTCGAGGACGTCACAGGGGTCTCCCGGTACTGGAACCCGAACTTCAGCTCGTGCCCCGCTGGTCCGGTGTTGAAGAAGTAGGAGCCGTTGGCGCCCGCCTGGTGCTGCGGGCGGCTCGTCTGATAGTACGAGTAGCTGTTGTGCCAGACGCCTCCGGTATCGTTGTAGGTGTCCACGCCGATTCCCGCCGCGGGCGTCAAGCCGAAGCCGCCATCGACGTACGCGTACGTCCCCGTGGCGAAGAGCCGGGACGAAAAGACCTGCGAGACCTCCGCCTTGTGGATGATGGCCGGCCCGCTCTGGTTGTAGGCGGTCTCGGCGGGACGGAAGACGCCGGCGTCGCGCCCGAACTTCAGCTTGTCGTCCTTGTTGTAGAAGCCGGTGATCGAGGTCCCCTCGAAGAGCTGGATGTTCAACTTCCCCGTGATCCCTTCGAGCGTCGTGTTGTCGGCCGAGCCGAGGATCGTGAGCAGCTTGATCTCGTTGCGGCCGTAGGCGCCCCACAGCCAGGCCCGGTCCTGCCAGAGAGGTCCGCCGGCCTCGATGCCGTAGTCCAGGACCTCCGCGACGCGGTTGCCGCCCTGGGGTGTAGTGACTTCGGCCGGCTTGTTGTTGGACTGCCACTGGTCGTCCGCCAGATACACACGCGCGGAGCCGTGGACGTCGTTGGTCCCTCGCTTGGTCACGAGGTTGATCTGGACCCCTCCCGTGGAGCTCGAGAGGTCGCTCCCGCCGGTCGAGAACTGCATCTCCTCGAACGAGTCGAAGTCGTAGTACGCCGGCGAGGCGCCGAGAGCGCCCATGTCGGTGATCGTGACGCCGTCCACGTTCCAGACGGCCTGGTCCCGGCCGGAGCCCTTCGCGATGAAGTTGGACTGCTGGCCGCTCTGGTTTCCGCCGACGT
>JBKJVY010000369.1:0-4814 GCA_046717185.1 Thermoanaerobaculia bacterium | reverse complement strand
TCGACGAAGAGGATGTCGCCGCCGGCGGAGGTCCACGCGAGCCCGGTTGCCACGCCGACCTGGTCCTTCTTCAGGAGCTCGTCGGCGAAGTGCTTCACCGCGCCGAGCATCTTCTCGACCGACGTGCCCGTGATCCGGTAGCGCCGGGTCTTCCCCTTCGCCACGGAGACGGCGACCTTCCGGCAGATCGCGCCGATCTCCCGCTCGAGGTTTCGGAGCCCCGCTTCGCGCGTGTACGCCTCGACGATCTTGCGGAGGCCTCCGTCGGTGAACTCGACGTTTGCCTCCGTGATGCCGTTCTCCTCGAGCTGCTTGGGGAGGAGGTGCCGCCGGGCGATCGCGACTTTTTCCTCGAGCGTGTAGCCGGAGAGCCGGATGACCTCCATCCGGTCGAGAAACGCCGGCTGGATGGGATCGAGGATGTTGGCAGTCGCGATGAAGAGAACCCGTGAGAGGTCGTAGTTGACGCCGAGGTAGTGGTCGCGGAACGAGTAGTTCTGCTCGGGGTCGAGGACCTCGAGGAGCGCGGAGCTCGGATCGCCGCGATAGTCCGAGCCGATCTTGTCGATCTCGTCGAGCATGAAGACCGGGTTCGACGTTGCCGCCTGGTGCAGTCCCTGGATGATCCGCCCCGGCATCGCGCCGACGTACGTGCGGCGGTGGCCGCGGATCTCCGCCTCGTCCCGAACGCCTCCCAGCGACAGGCGGACGAACTTCCGTTCGAGCGCCCGCGCGATCGAGCGGCCGAGCGACGTCTTTCCGACGCCGGGCGGACCGACGAAGCAGAGGATGGGCCCCTTCAACGTCTTCTTCAGGGCATGCACGGCGAGGAATTCGAGAATCCGCTCCTTGACCTTCTCGATGTCGTAGTGGTCTTCGTCGAGGATCGCTCGTGCCCGGTCGAGGTCGACGGAGTCCTCGGAGAGTTTCGCCCAGGGCAGCCCCGTCATCCAGTCGAGATACGTTCGGATGATCGCGGTCTCCGCCGAGTCGGGGTGGCTCCGCTCCAGCCGCTTGATCTGCTTCTCGATCTCCGAAGAGGCCTCGGACGGTATCTGCTTCTCCGAGACGAGACGGCGGTAGGTCTCGAGCTCCTCGGCCATCTCCTCGCCTTCGCCGAGCTCCTGCTGGATCGCGCGCAGCTGCTGACGCAGGTAATACTCGCGCTGCGAGCGGTCCATCTCCCCGCGCGCCTGCGTCGAGATCTCCTGCTGCATCGAGAGGACGGTGATCTCGCGCGAGAGGTTCTCGTTGACGAGCTTCAGACGCTCGATGGGATCGGTGCTTTCGAGTATCCGCTGCGCGTCCTCGAGCTTGAGCTCCAGATTCGAGGCGGCGAGATCGGCGAGACGCGCGGGGTCGGTCAGGTTCGCGGCGATGACCATCACTTCGGGGGAAATGCTCTTGCCGAGCGTGACGGACTTCTCGAGGTTCTGCTTGACGCTGCGGGTCAGCGCCTCGTGCTCCGGGGGCAGCTCTCGGACGGGCTCGGGCTCCTCGAGCCGTGTGATCTTAACCTTCAGATACGGCTCCTCGGAGAGGACGGAGTCGATGCGCGCGCGCGTGACGCCCTGGACGAGGAGCCGCGTGCGGCCGTCCGGGAGCTTCAGCATCCGCATAATCGCGGCGACGGTTCCGACCGGGTAGAGGTCGTCCTGCCCCGGCGTCTCCGTCTGAGCGTTGCGCTGCGCGACGAGCATGATGATCCGCTGCTCGGCGAGGGCGGCGTCGACGGCGTTGATCGACTTTTCCCGCGAGACCGAAAGCGGCAGAATGATGTAAGGAAAGACGACGACGTCCTTCAAGGGCAGGACCGGCAGGATGTCGGGGATCGGAAGATCCGCGTCCCGGTCGATCGTGGCCTCTTTTTCTTCCATCTCGACCAAAGTTAGACCTCTTCCTCCGGCTTGACCGCTATCTCGATCTCCTTCTCCCGCATGTCGGGGACGCGGGGGAGCACGATCTCGAGCAGGCCGCGCGAGAGCTTCGATTTCGCCTGGCGGGAGTTGACGGGCCGCGGCAGCGACACCGACTTCACAAAGGTACCGAAATAGCGCTCCATGCAGGAGAAGCGGATCCCCTCGCGGGCCCGCGTACGGCCTCGCTTCGTGCCGCGCACCGTCACGATCCGGCCGCGCACCGCTACGTGAACGTCGGCCGCCTCCACACCGGGAAGCTCGAGGAGGACCCGGATCTTCTCGCCGTCGTCGACGATGTCGACGCTCGGGTCCCACGCGGAGGAGGGCGCGACGGCCGGGTTGTTGCTTTCGACGAAGAGGGTGAAGAGCCGGTTCACCTCGCGCTGCAGGCGGGAGAGCTCGATCATCGGCCCGAAGAGCCTCAGCCGGCGCACGAAACCTCATTGGTGGTCGCCGGGCTCATGGGGTGACCTTCGCGTCCGCACGGCCCAGAAGGGTTTTCAGCTCGCTCAGAAACTCGTCCACATCCTCGAACTTCCGGTAGACCGACGCGAAGCGGACGTAGGCGACCTTGTCGAGCTCGCGGAGCCGGTCCATGACTCGTGCACCGATGTCGGTCGTACCAACCTCCCGTTCTTCCGTGTCGTGGAGGCGCGTCTCGATCTCATCCACGATCGCGTCGAGTTGCGCCGGTGAGATCGGCCGCTTCTCGCAGGCCTTCACGAGCCCGGCGCGGAGCTTCTTCCGATCGAAAGACTCTCGGCGGCCGTCCTTCTTGACGACCATGTACGGGATCTCTTCGATCGTCTCGTACGACGTAAACCGACGCCCGCACGATTCGCACTCCCTGCGCCGGCGGATGACTTCACCTTCGCGGCTTTCCCGAGAGTCGACGACGCGATCGTCCGCTCCGCCGCAGAAGGGGCATTTCATCGGGCCCCATTATCTGTGATTGAGGGGGCTCCGGGGCCCCGGGAAAAGGGAATCGGAAAACGGCAAACGAGGGACGTGCGGCTCGGCTCGTTTTCCGTGTCCCGTTTTACGCGTCCCGACTCTCGGCGGCTTCTCGGACCCTCCGCAGCGACATCGCTCTCAGGCCGAAGAGAGCGATCCCGATGATCGTGATCGGGACGAACGAGAACGCGTGCGCGAGGAGCGCGACGCCCGACGCCGCGTCCCGCGCGACACCGTAGACGTCCGTGAGCGCGAGCTGCACGGCTACGTGGTAGGAGCCGAGCCCCCCGGGCGTCGGGAACATGAGACCGAGCACCGCCGCCGCGGTCACGACGAAGCTGGCGGAAAAGGGGAGCTCGAGGTGGAACGCGCGCAGGACGGCGTAGATCTGGACGTTGATGACGAACCACATCGCGAGCGTGCCGGCGGTCACCAGCGCGAGAAGGCGCGGATTCCGGAGCGACGCGAAGCCGTCGACGAACGTTTCCGCGAAGGCGCGCGCCTTCGGCTGGAACCTCTCGGGGAGCCGGCGCCAGAGCCTCTCGAGGAACCGCTCCGTGGCGTTTCTCTTGAAGACCGAGAAGATCACCGCCCCGACGAGAACGAGGAGCAGAGCCGCGGGCACGAGCAGCTTCCCGAGGCCGGTGGAGTTCGGCAGTCCCCTCCCGACTGCGATCAGGAAGAAGAAGAGGACCGCGGCGCCGTCGAAGACCCGCTCGAGCAGGACGGAAGCGAGAAGCGGGGAAAACGGGAGTCCCTGCGAGCGCGCAAGAAGGGCGGGCCGCAGGACTTCCCCCACCTTGCCCGGCAGATTGTTCGCGGCGAAGCCGACCGCGGTCGCGACGAAGGCGGGGTAGAAGGGGACGCGGGCGACCGGCCGCAGGAGCCAGGTCCACCGGAGGGCCCGCAGCAGGAACGTCGCGATGGCGAGGAGGACGCTCGCCAACAGCCAGCCCCCGGAAGCGGAGGAGATCTGACGCCCGATCTCCGCGAGGTCGAGCCCCCGGACGAAGAGTGCCAGCAGCAGAGCGGCGAGGACGACGGACACGCCGACCTGTACCGCGCGGGACTTCAAGGCCCGCTTCACGGCAACTGAAAGGCTGCCGCTCGAGTCGCGACGTCGGCGGTGCCCGGGCGACCGCGTCGCCCACGGTGCGGATTGGAATCCGGAGGCCGAACGGCGTTCACGCGATCCTTTCTCTTTCTGCTGCGTTTTAACATCTCCGGGAGCTGTTCTGCCGAAAAAAATGAGGCGAAGTTCCGACGGAGCTTGACTTTCCGGCGTAATTTCCTCATTCTTTTCTTAAATTTTCGGGAGGACACGCATGCTTAGGAAGTCGCCCGGGCTCCTGGCACTTCTCGCCGCTGGGGTCTGTCTGGTCGCGCCGTTTGCTCTGGCGCAGCCGATCGGTGCCATCGACCAGCCGATTCAGGGCCAGCGAGTCTCGGGTGTGGTCAAGGTGACGGGCTGGGTTCTCGACTTCAACCAGGTGGACAAGATCGAGCTCTTCGTCGACGGCGGGTTCGCCAACCGGGCCGACACCAACCTGCCTCGGGCCGACGTCCTCGAGGTGTTTCCCACCTACGCCAACAGCGCGACGCCGAGACCCGGTTTTGTGTCCTCGTTTCTCGCCAGCCGCTACCCCAACGGGGCGCACGCAATCACCATCCGGGTCACCGAATCGAGCCAGTCCACCTTCATCTTCGGACCCGTGACGGTCATCGTGGACAACACCATCAACCAGGCGCCTTTCGGCTTCATCGACATCCCCGGACCGGCCGGCGTCGAGGGGACGGACGGTCCCTTCCCGGTTTCGGGTTGGGCGATCGACGACGAGGACGTGAACCACATCGACTTTCTGATGGACGGCCAGATCGTGGCCGGCGCGGTCGGGCGGGGACGGCCCTCGACGGCGATCTATGGCACGACCCGGCCCGACG
>JBKJVY010000368.1:0-9544 GCA_046717185.1 Thermoanaerobaculia bacterium | reverse complement strand
CCTTGCCGGCGGGAGTGGAGATGGTGGTGCCGGGTGACACGGTGTCCCTGGAGATCAACCTGATCACGCCCATCGCCATGGAGAAGGGCCTTCGCTTCGCCATCCGCGAGGGCGGACGCACCGTAGGCGCGGGCACGATCACAGAGATCCTAGAGTAATTCATGCAGGAAAACATCAGTCTCGCGTGTCCGGTGTGCAAGCGCCGCAACTACACGACGACGAAGAACAAGAAGACGAACACGGAGAAGCTGGAGCTCTCCAAGTACTGCCGCTTCTGCCGAAAGCACACGGCGCACAAAGAAGGAAAGGTCTAAGGCCTCAAGACGAGACTTCAGGGGTGTAGCTCTAATTGGTAGAGCGGCGGTCTCCAAAACCGTAGGTTGGGGGTTCGAATCCCTCCACCCCTGCCAATGACGACGAGAAACACGAAACCGAGTACAGCGAGCGAAGCGAGCAAATGAAGCCGATCAAAGAGTGGTGGCCCACGACGCGGGACTTCTTCCGCGACGTCTGGGTCGAGATGAAGAAGGTGAGCTGGCCCGGGAAGAACGAGGTCGTCGGTACGACCGTCGTCGTGATCGTGGCCTGCTTCATCTTCGGTTTCTACCTCTTCGTCGTCGACAGCGGGCTGTCGTGGCTGATCGACCGCGTCTTCGTCGCGGTGGGAGTGACGCCGGCATGACGACCGAAACCAAAGCGAAGAACTGGTACATCGTGCACACGTACTCCGGCTTCGAGGAGCGGGTGAAGCAGAACCTCAAGCAGCGGCTCGATGCGATGGGCATGAGCGACGCCTTCGGAGACATCCGCATCCCCACCGAGACGCTCGTGGAGATGAAGGGGGGGAAGCGGCGCGAGATCCAGCGCAAGTTCTTCCCCGGCTACATCATCGTGGAGATGGAAATGTCCGACGAGGCCTGGCACCTCGTCAAGAACACGCCGAAGGTGACGGGCTTCGTGGGTTCCGGAAAGGAGCCGACACCGCTGACCGCCGAAGAGGTCGAACAGATCCTTCATCGCGTCACGTCCACGAAGGAGAAGCCGAAGCCGAAGCACACGTTCGAGAAGGGCGAGCACGTCCGGATCACCGACGGGCCCTTCACGAATTTCACGGGCGTTGTCGAAGACATCAACTTCGACCGCTCGACCCTGAAGGTGATGGTCACGATCTTCGGAAGGTCGACGCCGGTCGAGCTCGAGTTCCTGCAGGTCCAGAAGCTCTAGGAGCAGTCGCGAAAGATGGCTAAGAAAATTACCGGCTACGTGAAACTGCAGATTCCCGCGGGGGAGGCGACGCCCGCTCCTCCGGTCGGCCCCGCGCTCGGGCAGCAGGGGGTCAACATCATGGACTTCTGCAAGAACTTCAACGCGAGGACGCTTCCGCAGAAGGGCCTGATCATTCCGGTCGTCATCACGGTGTACGCGGACCGGTCGTACACGTTCATTACGAAGACTCCGCCCGCGGCGATCCTCCTCCTCAAGGCGGCCGGTATCCCGAAGGGATCCGGCACGCCGAACAAGGAGAAGGTGGGGTCCGTCACGAAACAGCAGGTCGAGGACATAGCGAAGACGAAGATGCCCGACTTGAACTCCGCGGATCTGCCGGCGGCGATCAGGGTGATCGAGGGCACCGCGAGGAGCATGGGAATAGAGGTCGTTTGAGACCGCAGCGGGGACAGGCCCCACGGGCCTGCACCAGCCACCGAATTCAACTGTCGGAGATCAGCACGGAGTTGATCGTTCGCACGACGAGGTGACAGAGATGGCAAAAGTGGGCAAAAAGTTTCTGGCGGCAAAGGCGAAGGTCGAGCCTCGCCCGTACGGGCTGCCCGAGGCGGTCAAGCTGATCCGGGAGGTCCGCTTCGCAAAGTTCGACGAGTCCGTCGACATGGCGATGCTCCTCGGGGTCAACCCGAAGCACGCGGACCAGATGGTTCGCGGCACGGTCGTTCTGCCGCACGGCACGGGCAAGTCGAAGCGTGTCGCGGTCATCGCGTCCGGCGACAAGCTCAAGGAGGCGCAGGACGCCGGCGCGGATCACGTCGGCGCCGAAGACCTGGTGGCGAAGATCCAGGAGGGCTTTCTGGAATTCGAGGCGCTCGTCGCGACACCCGACATGATGCGGCACGTCGGGCGCCTTGGGAAGACGCTCGGGCCTCGCGGTCTGATGCCGAACCCGAAGGCGGGCACCGTCACGACCGACGTCGGGAAGGCGGTCCGCGAAATCAAGGGGGGCAAGATCGAGTTCCGCGTGGACAAGACCGCGATCATTCACGCGCCGATCGGGAAGGTCTCCTTCGACGAGAAGAAGCTCGAGGAAAACGCCGCCGCGTTCATCCGCGCCGTGCACAAGGCGAAACCGCCGGCGGCGAAAGGGAAGTACTTCCGTACGGTCTCGGTCTCCTCGACGATGGGGCCGGGCGTCGAGATCGACACCGCGTCGATCGAAGGGTTGTAAGTCATGGAACGTGCTGAAAAGACGGCCCAGGTCGCGGCGCTTGAGAAGGAGCTGACGAAGTCGAAGAACGCGTTCCTTTTCGGGTTCGCGGGGCTGAAGGTGCCCGAAGTGACGGAGCTCCGGCGGCAGGTGCGGGGCACGCGCTCCCGCTACGTCGTCGTGAAAAACACGCTCGCGCTCCGGGCGTCGCGGGGAACGGCATTCGAGGAAGTTTCGAAATACTTCGTCGGCCCCACGGCCGTGGCGTTCAACCAGGACGACCCGGTCGGTCTCGCGAAGGTCCTGACCAACTTCGCCAAGACCAACCCCAACCTGGTGTTCAAAGGCGCGCTCATCGAGGGGCGGGCCGTCGAGGCGTCCGAGATCAAGACGATCGCGGAGTTGCCGTCGCGCGAGCAGCTGGTGGGGAGGCTCCTCTTCCTGCTGCAGTCGCCTTTGACGAGACTCGCCACCGTCCTCGCCGGACCCGTATCGAACCTGGCGAGGGTCCTTCGCGCAATTGCAGAGAAATCGAGTTCCGGGCCGGCCGACGCCGAGCCCGCCAGTTAACCGGCAACGGAGAGGAGAGACACGGAAATGGCTATGACGGCTGAAAACTTCGTCCAGGAGATCGAGGGCATGACCGTCCTCGAGCTCAATTCCCTCGTCAAGGCGCTCGAGGAAAAGTTCGGCGTCTCGGCGGCCGCGATGGCGATGCCCGCGGCGGCGGCCGGCCCGGCGGCGGCGGCACCGGTCGAGGAAGAGCAGACCGAGTTCACGGTGCATCTGCTCGCGGCGGGAGACAAGATCAAGACCATCAAGGTCGTCCGGGAAGTCACGAGCCTCGGCTTGAAGGAAGCGAAGGACGTCGTCGACGGGGCGCCCGGCGTTCTGAAGGAAGGCGTTTCCAAGGACGAGGCCGCGAACATCAAGAAAAAGTTCGAGGAAGTGGGCGCGAAAGTCGAGATCAAGTAGGAATCGCGCTGACCAGGGAATACGCGGTTGTTCTCACGAGCGCCAGAGTTGCGCTCCGGGCGGACGTGTCTTTTACGAGCATTCGGGGCTAAATCGCGGGGGCTTGTCCCCCGCGCGACAGGGAGCATCACTTAAATGACTGAGGTCGAATCCCCCGAGCGGCGGAACTTCTCGAAGATCCGCTCGTTCATGGATCTTCCGAATCTGATCGACGTCCAGCGCCGGTCGTACGAGCGCTTCCTGCAGATGAACCTGCTGCCGGAAGAACGTGAGGACTCCGGCCTCCAGGCCGTTTTCACGAGCGTCTTCCCGTTCTCCGACTTCCGCGGCGCCTGCGAGCTCCAGTTCGTCAAGTACGCGATCGGGAACTGGGAGTGCAAGTGTGGGCGGCTGAAGGGCCTGGAGCACCTCCGCATGGACTGCCGCTCGTGCGGTGCGCGGATTGTCACGGCGCATCCGCACGAGGAGACCGTGACCTGTCCGCGCTGCGGCACGCAGAACCCCAACCGGGTGACGCTGTGCGACGTCTGCGGGAACCCGGTGGACCTCCAGATGAAGTACTCCGTCGCGGAGTGCCAGGAACGGGGCATGACGTACTCCGTCCCGCTCAAGGTCACGTTCCGCCTCTTCGTCTACGACAAGGACCCGGAGACGGGCGTCAAGACGATGCGCGACGCGAAGGAAGAGGAAGTCTTTTTCGGCGACATTCCGCTGATGACCGAGCACGGCACGTTCGTGATCAACGGAACGGAGCGCGTGATCGTTTCCCAGCTGCACCGCTCTCCGGGGGTGTTCTTCACCCGCGAGTCGAAGCAGGGCTTCCTCGCGAAGATCATCCCGTACCGCGGCTCCTGGGTGGAGTTCGAGTTCGACCAGAAGGGCGTGCTGTTCGTCCGGATCGACCGGAAGCGGAAGTTCCCCGCGACGATCTTCCTGCGCGCCCTCGGCCTCGAGACCGACGAGTCGATCCTCCGGCAGTTCTACGCGGTCGTTCCGGCACGCTTCGAGCGCGGCCGGGCGTATCTGACGATCGGCAAGGACGTCCTCCGGCAGGAGGAGTTGAAGGAGAGGTACGCGCGCGTCAAGCGGGAGACGAAGACCGTCTTCGCCGGCATTCGCCTTTCGGGGGATGACCAGAAGGAGATCGCGAAAAAGGGCACCATCGAGCGCTCCGTGGACGACGGGGCGGTCGAGAAGGCGTGCTTCCTCGCGGACGTCGTCGACCTCTCGACGGGAGAAGTCCTGTTCGAAGCGGGCCAGGAGCTCGGCGCGGACGCGGTCGAGGGATTGAAGGAACGCGGCATCAAGGAAGTCGAGCTCTTCTTCCCCGACTGGGACCTCTCCGGTGAAGTTCTGGTCAACACGATCCGCAAGGACACGCACAAGACGAAGAACGAAGCCATTCTGGAGATCTACCGGCGGCTGCGCCCCGGCGATCCGCCGACCTACGAGTCCGCGAAGAACCTGTTCGAGGGGATGTTCTTCGATCCGAAGAAGTACGACTTCTCCCGCGTCGGCCGCTTCAAGTTCAACATCAAGTTGGAGGCGGACTCCGCGGAGGACACGCGGACGCTCACGGCGAAGGACATTTATCGGGTCGTGGCGTACCTCATGCGGCTGAAGCGGGACGTCGGCCGGACCGATGACATCGACAACCTTGGCAACCGGCGCGTCCGCTCGGTCGGCGAGCTGCTCGAGAACCAGTTCCGCATCGGCCTCGTCCGGATGGAGCGCGCCATCAAGGAAAAGATGTCGGTCCACCAGGACATCGACTCGGCGATGCCCCACGACCTCATCAACTCGAAGCCGGTCATCGCCTCGATCAAGGAGTTTTACGGCTCCTCGCAACTCTCGCAGTTCATGGACCAGACGAACCCCCTCTCCGAGGTCACGCACAAGCGAAGGCTCTCTGCCCTCGGGCCGGGCGGCCTCTCCCGCGAGCGCGCCGGGTTCGAGGTCCGGGACGTCCACCCGACTCACTACGGGCGCGTCTGCCCGATCGAGACGCCGGAAGGGCCGAACATCGGGCTGATCTCGTCGCTCTCGTGCTATGCCCGGATCAACGACTTCGGGTTCATCGAGACTCCCTACAAGAGAGTCGAGAAGGGGAAGGTTCTGGACCACTTTCAGATCACCCAGGCGGGGGAGACCGCCTTCAAGCTCGGGCAGATCGTCGAAAAGAAGGACCTGGAAGAGGAGAACGACGGCGCCCGGAAGATGAAGAAAGGTGTCGCGGAATCCGAGCCCCACGCTTTCTACCTTTCCGCCTGGGAAGAGGAGAACTACGTCATCGCGCAGGCCAACGCCGAGACCGACGCCTCCGGACGCATCCGGGAGGAGCGCGTCATCGCGCGCTTGAACGGCGAGTTCATCACGACGGAGCGCGAAAAGGTTGACTACAAGGACATCTCTCCCAAGCAGCTCGTCTCGGTCGCGACCGCCCTCATCCCGTTCCTGGAACACGACGACGCAAATCGCGCTCTCATGGGATCGAACATGCAGCGTCAGGCGGTTCCTCTGCTGAAGGTCGAGGCTCCGCTCGTCGGGACCGGCCTCGAAGGCACCGTCGCGCGTGACTCGGGTGCGGTAATCCTCGCCAAGCGCGGCGGCGTCGTGGACCAGGTGGACTCGGAGCGAATCATCGTTCGCGTCGAGGGGGGAGACGAGGGGGGCGCGGCCAAGGAGTTCGGAGCGGACATCTACCCGCTGACGAAGTTCCGCCGCTCCAACCAGAACACCTGCATCAACCAGAGACCGATCGTCTCGGAAGGCATGCGGGTCGCGCGCGGCGAGGTCCTCGCGGACGGCCCTTGCACGTCGCAAGGCGAGCTCGCGCTTGGCCGCAACGTGCTCGTCGCCTTCATGCCGTGGCGCGGATACAACTACGAGGACGCGATCCTGGTGTCGGAAAAGCTCGTCAAGGACGACTACTTCACCTCGATCCACATCCAGGAGTTCGACATCGAAGCCCGTGACACCAAGCTCGGACCGGAAGAGATCACCCGGGACATCCCCAACGTCTCGGAGAACGCGCTGCGCGACCTGGACGAGTCCGGAATCATCCGGATCGGGGCCACGGTCAAACCGGGCGACATCCTCGTCGGCAAAGTGACGCCGAAAGGCGAGACCCAGCTCACCCCGGAGGAGAAGCTGCTGCGGGCGATCTTTGGCGAGAAGGCCGGCGACGTCCGGGACGCTTCGCTCAAGTGCCCCCCCGGGATCGAGGGCACCGTCGTCGACGTGAAGATTTTTTCGCGCAAGGGGATCGAGAAGGACCTCCGCGCGCTCTCGATCGAGCAGGACCAGATCGCGAAGATCGAGAAGAACTCGCGCGACGAGATCCGGATCATCCGCGAAGAGGCGAACAAGAAGATCCGCGATTTCTTGATCGGAAAGGTCGCGGCCGACGAGGTCAACGACCGCGAGGGGAACGAGATCGTCAAGAAGGGCGGCCGACTCACCTTGGAGTCCGTCGCCCGGCTCACCCCCCAGCAGTTGAAGCGGCTGAAGCTGAAGGACGAAGAGGTCGCCGAGGCGGTCCAGATGGTGCTCCGGCGCCAGGACTCGCAGATCGAGGTCCTGAACCGCGTCAACGCCGAGCGCATCGACCTCCTCCAGAAGGGGGACGAGCTGCCTCCCGGCGTGATCAAGATGGTGAAGGTCTACGTCGCCATGAAGCGCAAGCTCTCGGTCGGCGACAAGATGGCCGGGCGCCACGGCAACAAGGGGGTCATCTCCCGGATCCTCGCCGAAGCGGACATGCCGTACCTGCCGGACGGCACGCCCATCGAGATCGTGCTGAACCCTCTCGGAGTTCCGTCGCGCATGAACGTCGGGCAGATCCTGGAGACCCATCTCGGGTGGGCGGTTCGCGCGCTCGGGCTGTCGGTCGCGACGCCCGTTTTCGACGGCGCCACCGAGTCGGAGATCAAGAAGCTCCTGCGGGAGGCGAACCTGCCGACATCCGGAAAGACCGTCCTGTACGACGGGATGACGGGCGAGCCCTTCGAGCAGCAGGTAACGGTCGGCTACATCTACATGCTCAAGCTCTCGCACCTCGTGGACGACAAGATCCACGCGCGCTCAATCGGACCCTACTCGCTCATCACGCAGCAGCCGCTCGGGGGCAAGGCCCAGTTCGGTGGCCAGCGGTTCGGTGAGATGGAGGTCTGGGCGCTCGAGGCCTACGGCGCCGCGTACACGCTGCAGGAGCTCCTGACGGTGAAGTCCGACGACGTCGAAGGCCGTTCTCAGGTCTACGAGGCGATCGTGAAGGGCGAGGTGCCCGCCGACCCGGGGCTGCCGGAATCGTTCAACGTTCTGGTGAGAGAGCTGCAGTCGCTCTGTCTCGACGTGGAGCTGTTGAAGAAATGACCTGGTTTTACGAACGCTCGAAAAGCTTAAGGGGCGAATAAGTGGACACACTCGCTTTCGCGGCGAAACCGACGACTCTGAAGGATTTCAACGCGATCAAGATCTCACTCGCCTCGCCGGAGAAGATCCGGTCGTGGTCGTATGGCGAGGTCACGAAGCCCGAGACGATCAATTACCGCACTTTCAAGCCGGAGCGGGACGGGCTCTTCTGCGCGAAGATCTTCGGCCCCATCACCGACTGGGAGTGCCTCTGCGGCAAGTACAAGCGGATGAAGCACCGCGGCGTCGTCTGCGACAAGTGTGGCGTCGAGGTCACCAAGTCGAAGGTGAGGCGGGAGCGGATGGGCCACATCGAGCTCGCCTCCCCGGTCTCGCACGTCTGGTTCTTCAAGGGGCTGCCGTCGCGGATCGGGCACTTGCTGGACATCTCGCTGCGCGACCTGGAGCGCATCCTCTACTTCGAGTCGTACGTGGTCGTCGACCCGGGTGAGACCGCTCTGAAGGAGAAGGAGCTCCTGACCGAGGAGAAGTACCGCGCGACCCGCGCCGAGCACGGAGACGTGTTTGTCGCCCGCATGGGCGCCGGTGCCATCAAAGAGCTTCTCCAGCGGGTGGACGTGGACGAGCTCGCCGAGGAGCTCCGCATGATCATGAAGACCGAGACGTCGCAGATCAAGCGGCAGAAGGCGGCCAAACGGCTCAAGGTCTGTGACGCGTTCCGCCGTTCGGGCCATCGGCCCGAGTGGATGATCCTGGACGTCATCCCGGTCATTCCGCCGGAGCTTCGCCCCCTCGTTCCCCTTGACGGTGGGCGCTTTGCGACGTCGGATCTCAACGACCTGTATCGCCGCGTGATCAACCGGAACAACCGGCTCAAGAAGCTCCTCGAGCTGCGCGCTCCCGAGGTCATCGTACGAAACGAGAAGCGGATGCTGCAGGAAGCGGTGGACGCGCTCTTCGACAACGGCCGCCGGGGCCGGGTGCTCAAGGGCTCCAACAATCGCCCCTTGAAGTCGCTCTCCGATACGCTGAAGGGCAAACAGGGGCGGTTCCGTCAGAACCTGCTGGGGAAGCGCGTTGACTACTCTGGGCGTTCCGTCGTCGTCGTCGGGCCCGAGCTGAAGCTCCACCAGTGCGGGCTTCCCAAGAAGATGGCCGTCGAGCTCTTCAAGCCGTTCATCTACAACCGGCTCGAGAAGAAGGGGCTCGCTCAGACGATCAAGGCCGCCAAGGAGCTCGTCGAGTCCGGAGTCACCGAGGTGTGGGACGCGCTGGAAGAGGTGATCCGGGACCATCCGGTCCTTCTGAACCGCGCGCCGACCCTCCATCGCCTCGGCATCCAGGCGTTTCAGCCGGTGCTCGTCGAGGGCAAGGCGATCAAGATCCATCCGCTCGTCTGTCCGGCGTTCAACGCCGACTTCGACGGCGACCAGATGGCCGTCCACGTGCCACTCTCTCCAAAAGCCCAGGTCGAGGCGGAGCTCCTGATGCTCTCCTCGAACAACATCCTGTCGCCGGCGTCCGGACGGCCGCTCGCCGTGCCCTCGCAGGACCTCGTCCTCGGAATCTACTACCTCACGAAGTCCCGCTCGAACTCGAAGGGGGAGGGACGGATCTTCTCCGACTTCGATGAGGTCATCCTCGCGTACGAGCAGGGGGACGTGACGACCCACACGCCGATCCGTGTCCGCTACTCGGGCCGGTACATCGACCTGACGACCCAGTACAACGATCAGGACATCGTGCACGCCGAGGTGC
>JBKJVY010000367.1:0-2731 GCA_046717185.1 Thermoanaerobaculia bacterium | reverse complement strand
ACGTGGGCGTAGGCGAACACCGTACGCTCCGCAGCCCACAGCATGAACGACGCGGAGAGAAGAACCCGTCCGGCCGGCGAGCCGGGCGTGATCGCGAAAGCGAGCGACGTCACGGCGTAGGCAATGGCCGTCCCGACAATGATCGGGATCGAGCGGCCGGTGACCCCCTCCTCCAGGGCGGACGTCCACCACGAGAGCGCGAGGACGGGAAGGATCCAGAGGATCTCGATCCGGCTCGATCGGAGGCGATCGTCGCGGAAGCGCCGGACCCCGCGGAGAAGGAAGAGCACGTGGGAGAGAAGACACGCATGGACGAAGAAGAAGAAGCCCCGGGTCGGACCGAAGTAAGGCAGCAGGAGGAGAGCGGAGAGTCCGCCCAGCAGAAAGGCCCAGGAGGCGATCCAGTCGAGGAATGCCTTCCTTTTGAGCTTCTGGTACAGGAGGACGAAGACGATGAACAGCAGCGCTGTTCCCGCCGACTGCATGAGCAGCGAAAACTGATGGACCGGCATTCGATTCTTTCGACTGAGAGAAGCTTAACCCGGAAGGCGTTTACCCGCGATCGTGACCACGATCTCGCGTAATCTCCACGGGATGGCGCGCGGCGGTTGTCGCGGCCCCTCGACGGGGCCGGAAGGGAGCAGGCGGCCGCTGGCCAAGATCCCATGGTAATTACGCGGCACGCTGGCGAGATCGCCATTGTCGGTCCGACGGCAGCGGTCGCCCGCGCGATCGTGCCGCAGCTCGCGCGACTCCTGCCGGAGGCCGCGCTGTCGGCGTTCTCGCTCGACCGCTTCCTGTCCGATCGTCGAGCCCCCGCGCGGATCGTGCTCTGCCCGGCAGGGCGGAGCGTGCGGGACGACGTCGCATTTCTGGAGTCTGCGCGCCGGCGCGCCCTCTGGCCGCGGCCCGGGGGTGAGCTTGCAGGGGCAATCGCCGGGCTGCGAGGCTCCCACGACGAACAGCACGCGGGGCCCGCTCAGCCGCCGGCCGGACGGGGACGGACGACGGCGGCGCTTCTCCTCGAAGGCGACGTGACCTCGGCGCGCGCCGAGAGGGCGGCCGACTCCGGAGCCCCGCGGCAGTGGATCGTCGAGCGCGTCCAGAGTGTGCGCATTTCCCCGACCGGCCTGGAAGAGCTGCGGCGACTCGGGATTCGCTGGTCGGCGCTCGAGCCGGTCGAGGTGATCGCGCTCGCCGCTTCGCCGGAGCTCGCGCGGGCTCCGTCCCGTTGGTCGTCCCGTCTGCCCGCGGGAGTCCTCGTTTGGACGAGATCCTCGACCTAGGAATCGGGACTCAGAGGTCCGGCCCTGTACTCCCTTTCCCGACGGGCACTCGCCGAGTTCATCGAGACGCTCGCGCTCGTCTTCGTCGGTGGCGGGTCGATCCTTTCCGACCAGCTCTCGGGACAACGTCGCGTAGGAAGCGGGTTCCCAGTTCCCGGTTCCCGGTTCCCGGTTCCCGGCTGAAAACGGGCTCTCCAGTAAAATCTGCCTCCCTTGGACACCACGTCGCCGCCAACCCCCGCCGGGAGGGACTTCCCTCTCGGCGTAACCGGCTTCACGTATCAGGACCTTCACCGCGAGGAACGGCTCGCGGCCCTCCACGACGTCTTCTTCGAGGAGCTTTCCCGCGACGACCCCTCGCTCGCGGACCGCCTGATCGGCTGGCGGGCAAACCCGGGCTCGCTCGACGCGATCTCTATTTCGCGCCTGCTCGTGGAGGCCGCTCGGCCCGTCTCGCGGTTCGTCGCGCGCCTCTTCGGGATCGAGTCGGAGTGGCGGGCGCAAACCGCGGCGGCCGGCCCCGAGGCCGTGTTGTTCCGTTTTCGGCGCGATTTCCTCGTGCGACGCGCCGCGCGCGCCGCGGCGCCATCGGACACCGACCTCCCGCGCGCCGCCTCCGGAGCCCGTGCCGTCGAGAGGGAGCTCTTCGGGGAACTCCCCTGGGAGAGCGACCCGGAGCTCGCGACCGCCCGGCTGGGAGCGGAGCTCCTCGACCTCGAGGCCGAGCACATCGAGGCGCTCCGCCAAAAGAAGCGCCCGGCCGTTTCCGAGGAGACCCGACGCCGGACGGCGGTACTCGCCAGCGGGGCCGCCTCCGCGTCCGTCGCCCTTCCCCTCCCGGCCGACTCCTCGGACGACGCGGCCCTCGGCTTCCTCGAAGGGCTCCTCGCGCTCTACGCGGTCTGGTGCCGCGCGCGGCTCGAGCGCCCGGAGCTCGCGCGCGAGATCGCCGGCTGGGCCTCCTTCCGCCTGCCCGGACCCATCGACTACCACCGGCTCGTGGAAACCGAGCGCCCGAATCCGGTCCTTCCCGAGGAGCGCGTCGGGCCGTTCGGCAAGAGGCGGCGCCGCGACGGGTTCGGGCTCACCGACCACCGCATGACCCGCCGCGAGGTGCTCGGCGAGACCCACTACTGCATCCTCTGCCACGACCGGGACAAGGATTCCTGCGCGAAGGGATTCTTCGACGTGAAGACCGGCACGTGGCAGAAGAACCCGCTCGGTATCGAGCTCGCCGGCTGCCCGCTCGACGAGAAGATTTCCGAGATGCACCAGCTCCGCCGCGAAGGAGACTCTATCGGCGCCCTCGCGCTCGTCGCGATCGACAACCCGATGTGTCCCGGCACCGGTCATCGCATCTGCAACGACTGCATGAAAGGGTGCATCTACCAGAAGCAGGACCCGGTCAACATCCCGCAGATCGAGACAGGGGTCCTGACCGACGT
>JBKJVY010000366.1:0-6166 GCA_046717185.1 Thermoanaerobaculia bacterium | reverse complement strand
CTCGAGAAAGGAGACGTGCTCGGCCCGCTCATCCGCAACCTGGGATCCGTTCTCGTCATGGGTTACTCGGCGCGCGAAGTTCTCACGCAGCATCTCGCGCGGGCCGCGTCCCCCTCGGGAGGCCGGGAAGGCAACCTTCACTTCGGCCGGCCGGAGCGCGGCGTCGTCTCGTCTATCTCCATGCTTGGCGCCCTCGTCCCGGTGATGGCGGGCATCGCTCTCGCGGCGAAGATGCAGCGCCGGCGCACCGTCGCGATGACGTACATCGGCGATGGCGCGACATCGACCGGCGCCTTTCACGAGGGGCTGAATTTTGCCGCCGTACAGAGGCTCCCGCTCGTCGTGATCGCAGAAAACAACGGATGGGCGTACTCGACGCCGTTTCGAAAGCAGACCGCGGCGAAGTGTCTCGCGGACCGGGCTGCGGCATACGGTATCCCCGGAGAGACCGTGGACGGCAACGACGTCGTCGCGGTGTTCCAGGCGGCCCGGGCCGCCGTCGAGAGGGCGAGGTCCGGCGCCGGGCCCACCCTCGTCGAGGCGAAGACGTACCGCATGAAGGGGCACGCGGAGCACGACGGGCAGACCTACGTCCCGCGAGAGGAGCTGGAGGAGTGGAGCCGGCGCGATCCGATCGAGCGTTACGCCGAGCGCCTCATTGCGGCGGGCGACGCGACCGCGTCCGGACTCGAGGCGATGGACCGGCAGATTTCCGAAGACCTCGATCAGGACGTCGAGTACGCCGAGAGATGCCCGTCCCCTTCACCCGATCTCGCGCGCAACGGCGTCTACGCCTCCGACGAGACGGAGCCCGAGCCCGCATTCCTGCGGAGGCTCGTTTGAGCGTCACCGCATCGAGCGGCCCGCCGCCGCCGGCCGCGAAAGCCCGCCGCGAGACCTTTTACGTCGACGCGATCCGCGAAGCGCTTGCGGAGGAGATGGCGCGCGACGATCGGGTGTTTCTCCTCGGAGAGGACATCGGCGTCTACGGCGGTGCTTTCAAGGTCACGGACGGTCTGATCGAGCGCTTCGGAGAAGAGCGGGTCCTCGACACGCCGATCTCCGAAACGGCGATCGTCGGCGCCGCAGTCGGCGCGGCTATGGCGGGCCTTCGTCCCGTCGCCGAGATGCAGTTCGCCGACTTCATTTCCTGCGCGTTCGACATGATCACGAACTTCGCGGCGAAGTCGCGCTACCGCACGGGGTGCGCCGTCCCTCTCGTCGTCCGCGGGCCGGCCGGGGGCGGCGTTCACGGCGGACCGTTCCACTCCCAGAACCCCGAGGCGTACTTCGCCCACACGCCGGGCCTGAAGATCGTGCAGCCGGCGACCGCTTACGACGCCAAGGGTCTGCTGAAGGCCGCGATCCGCGACGATGACCCGGTCCTCTACTTCGAGCACAAGTTCCTCTATCGGCGAGTGAAGGAAGTCCTGCCCGAGGAGGATTACGTCGTGCCGATCGGCCGGGCCGCCGTGCGGCGCGTCGGGCGGGACGTATCGGTCCTCACCTACGGCGCGATGGTCTGGACGGCGCTCGAGGCCGCCCGCACCCTCGAGACCGAGGGGATCGACGCCGAAGTCGTGGACCTGCGCACGCTCTTTCCCCTCGACGAGGAGACGATCCTGGAGTCGGTCGGGAGGACGAGCCGCGCGGTCGTGCTGCACGAAGCGACCCGGACCGGCGGCATCGGCGCCGAGGTCGCCGCGGTCATCGCGGAGCGGTGCTTCGAGAGTCTGGACGCGCCGGTCGTGCGCGTGACCGCGCCGGACACACCCGTTACCATCGCGCCCCCTCACGAGGAGGCCTTTCTCCCGAACGCGGAGAAGCTCTGCCGCGCAGTGCGGGTGCTCGTGGGGTACTGACCATCTGTCATCCCGAGGGGCCGCAGACCCGAAGGATCCGGTGCCACTCGGGAAGAGATCCCTCGCGGAGCCTGCCCTTAGCGAAGCCGAAGGGCTCGGGATGACACAGCCGACGATCCCAGCCGGATGACCGCGCGACGCAGCCGCTCGTGCCGCTGGAGCAGACGCAGGTACGGGATCTCTTCCCGCCCCGCCTTCGCTCGAGCGATCGCAGCGAGCGCATTCCTCTCCTCCCGTGGCCAACGCGCGAGATCGGGGACGAGGTCGAGAACGAGCGCGAGGTCGGTGAACGCCTTTCTCTCTTCGGAACGCCGCGGGACGCCGACGCCGAGCGCCCGGGCGACCCTCCCGGCGGCGCCCCGTCTCGCCCGCTCGGTGTCCCCGCCGTAGCTCCGTCGCATCCGGCGCTGCACGGCGAGACCGACGTTGCGGACGTGGAAGCGGTCCCAGTCCCCCTCCCGCGCCCGGTCAATTTCGTAGAGCAGGTTCCCGGTCACGAGCCGCGCGAGCGCGCGCGGCGAAGACCGGTACGTCGGGTCCAAGGCGATTCGGCGCTCCGCCGCCCCGACGCTCGCCTCGATCTCACGAGACATGGGCCGAAAACCGAGCTTGCGGTAGAACCAGAAGGCGCCGGAGTCGA
The DNA here is from genome assembly GCA_046717185.1 of Thermoanaerobaculia bacterium. Classification (GTDB taxonomy): domain Bacteria; phylum Acidobacteriota; class Thermoanaerobaculia; order UBA5066; family Gp7-AA6; genus Gp7-AA6. The sequence goes on along the minus strand of JBKJVY010000366.1, from coordinate 3,664 downwards.
TCGCCTCCTCGTTCTCGTGCCCCAGCTGATACGGGTCGATCGAGAAGGACGTCACGCAATAGAGCTGGTTGGCGAGGCGCAGGACCCGCCCGAAGATCCACGCCGACTCCCCCTCGCGGAACGTGTAGTAGATGTTGAACCCGATCTCGATCCGCTCGAAGAGCGCGAGGCCCTCGATGTAGCCGACCGGCACGCCGTTCTTCACGATGAAGCCAGCGAACCCCGCCCGCAGCGGAAGCCGTCGCTCCCGCTCGAGACCCATGAGGAAGATCTCGACGCCGCGGCCGGCCCGGGCGGCTCGAACCGTCGCCGGGTCTGCGTAGGTGAATCCGTAGTACTCGCGGTAGCGAAGCGCGGTCGCCCCGCGCGTGAGGTCGACGACCCGCTGCCCTTCGGCGCGCGACAGCCGTCGGACCGGCAGCGGCGCGGAGGCGAGTGCCTCCTCGATCGAAACATCGCGCCGCGCGATCAGAGGGCCCGGATGGAAGAAGACCTCGGGCGCGCGCCGGCGCATCCGTGTGCGGGTGACCGGCCCGTTTCCGAGGTCCCACACGATCGGGGCCTCGAGCGCGTCGTACCGCTCCGCGCGCTCCTTCTCGGTCTCCTTCAACCACTCGAGCGCGCGCAGAAGCCAGAACAAGTCCTTGTCCGGGTCGGGCTGCGCGGCGCGGAGCCACTCGAGATACGGCACGTTGGCATCTTCGAGCGCCTCCTCTTCGAGAAGCGGCAGGAAACGCGGAAAGAGCGCGCGGAGTCGGTCGGCGCCCGCGTAACCCTGCCAGTCGAGCCGGACGCTCCGCGGGAATCTGCGGGCGAGCCACCGAACGACGTCGTAGGAGTAGGCCGTCGTGATCCTCGTACCGGCGATGCCCGCCACTTCGGGATCGTCGAACGAAGAGAAATCGCCCCCCCTCTCGGCGAACCGGGCAACACGCTCCGGGAAAGAGGAGAGGAGGCGTTCCGCGGCGGCCATCACCCTCCGGTCGTGCGGATACGCGCGCAGAAAGAGGATCGCCTCGTGAAGACGGATGGGGTCCCCCCCATCGGAGACGACGCGGCCCTCGAGCGACCGGAGGAGCCGGGCCGTTTCGCCGGCGTCGGGCCGGCGCGTCTTCGACTCCTCGAGCTTCGCGAGCAACCCGCCGATCGAACCCTTCAAGGACTTTCCCGCAAAACCGCTTCGACTGCTGAGAGGCTCGCCTCGATCTCCACGGGACGATTCGCGCGGCTGGGAGCCGGAGACGTCTCCTGGTGGTACCGCAGGAGGAGGCCCGGGTCCTTGAGTATGTGGCCCGTCAGGATCGCCACGACACGCGCATCCCGCCGGATCACGCCCTGCGCGACGAGCTTCCTCGCTCCGGCGACGCTCGCCGCGCTCGCCGGCTCGCAGCCCGCACCGGAGGCGTCCACGACCGCCTTCGCCTCGAGAATCTCCTCGTCCGTTACATCGGTGACGACCCCGTTCGTCGCGCGGATCGCTTCGACCGCACGGTCGTGCGAAGCGGGATCGCCGATCCGGATCGCGGTTGCGGCCGTCTCCGCCTGGACCCGGTGTCGCCGCGCGAAATCGTCGCGGAACGCGCGCGCGAAAGGATTCGCGCCCTCGGCCTGGACCGCCGCAAGCCGGGGCAGACGCGCGATAAGGCCGAGGTCTTGCGCCTCCAGAAGGGCTTTCCCGAACGCCGAGGTGTTGCCGAGGTTGCCCGCCGGAAGCACGATCCAGTCCGGGGGCTCCCAACCGAGCTGCTCCAGCGTCTCGAACACGATCGTCTTCTGGCCCTCGAGCCGGAAGGGGTTGACCGAGTTCAGGAGATAGACGTTCAGTTTCTCGCTCGCCTCGAGGGCGAGAGCGAAGCAGGCGTCGAAGTCGCCGCGAACGACGAGCGTCCGCGCGCCGTACGCCAGCGTCTGCGCGAGCTTGCCCGCCGCCACCTGTCCGCTCGGAACGAAGACGAGCGCTGGGATTCCGGCGAGCGCCCCGTAAGCGGCGAGCGACGCGGACGTGTTTCCCGTGGAAGCACATGCAATCGCCCGGGCCTCCACCCTCTTTGCCTGCGTCACTCCGACCGTCATGCCCCGATCCTTGAACGAGCCGGTCGGGTTGTGCCCCTCGTGCTTGAGGAAGAGGTTTTCCAGACCGGCCCAGCGGGAGACCGGCGCTCGCACGAGGAGCGGGGTGTTCCCCTCCGGGTGCGTGACGACGTCGCGTCCGGAGTCCGGAAGCACCATCTCACGGAACCGCCAGACTCCCGAGGCGTCGAGCTCCACCGGCGACCCGCGACGCGCCGCGAAGAGGTCGCGGAGCGCGCGGCCGGAGATCTCGGGCGCCCGGTGCCGCACCTCGAGAAGGCCGGCGCATTCCGGACACCGGCTCTTTGTGAGCGACAGCGGGAGTTCCTCGCGGCACCGCGGGCAGATCTGCCAGCTCGCGCGTTCGGCGGCCAACCGTCAGTCCTCGACGCCGACGACTCGAGCGCCGCCCGTGTCGATTGCCCCGACGCGGGCGTTCGCAGGAACGCCTTCCGATCGATAGGCCGCGACCATCGCCTTTCCGATCCGGTGCGCGGTCTCGTTCCCGACCGCGAAGGCGAACGCCGCCGGCCCGCTCCCCGAGATCGAGCAGCCAAGCGCGCCGGCCTCGAGAGCCGCACGCTTCGCCTCCAGGAAGCCGGGGAGGAGCGGCGCTCGCGCGGGCTCGGCGATTCGATCTTCGATCGAGCGGCGCAGGAGCTCCCAGTCCCGAGTCGCGAGCGCAGCGACCAGCGCGCCGACGGCCGCCGCCTGCGCGAGGGCAACCGGAAGTGAAACCGACCGCGGAAGACGCGTGCGCGATTCCTCGGTGCGCAGGCTCTGCTGCGGTGCGACAACGACGACCCGGATCTCCTCGGGGAAAGAGAGCCGGACGACGTCGATGGGGTCCAGGGTGCGGATCAGGACGACCCCCCCGAAAAGCGCGGCGGCCACGTTATCGGCATGACGGCCGGACACGGCCGCCTCGGCCTCGAGGCAGGGCCCCAGCAGCTCCTCCCGCCGCAGAGGAGAACCCAGGAGCTCGTTCACGGCGACCGCGGCCGCGACGGCCGACGCGGCGCTGCCTCCCTGTCCTCCCGAGAGCGGAAGGCCCTTCGCGATTTCGAGAGTCAGTCCGACCAAATCGGCCGAAGCCATCGCCCGTACCCGCGAGGCAGCGATGCCCGCCGTGTTCTTTTCCGGATCGCCCGGAATCTCCGGATGTCCGGACGAACGGATGCGGATCTCCCGGTGCCCCGAGCGTTTCGCCGTGACCGTGTCGCCCGCGCCCGCGACCGCGAGACCGAGGATGTCGAGGCCCGGTCCGAGGTTCGCCACCGTACCCGGCGCGAAGGCGCTGACGCTTCTCATGCGCCCGCGAGCTCCGCGACGTCGTTGAAGATACCCGCGGCCGTGACGGCGAGGCCCGCGCCGGGTCCCTGGATCACCAGGGGGTTCGACCGGTAACGCATCGTCGTGAAAGCGACCTGGTTGTCGGTGCCCCGAAGCCCCGCGAACGGACTTTCGGGTCCGACCTCCGCGAGCCCCACGCGGATCCGCCGCCGCGTCACCGATGCGATGTAGCGAAGTGTCTTCCGGCGGGTCCTCGCGCGCGCGACACGCTCCGCCCACTCGGCATCGCGCTCCTCGAGCC
>JBKJVY010000365.1:0-4160 GCA_046717185.1 Thermoanaerobaculia bacterium | reverse complement strand
TCGCCGGCCGATCTACAAAGAGACGGCGGCGTTCGGACACTTCGGGCGGCCCGAGTTCTCCTGGGAGCGGCTCGACCGGGCCGCCGATCTCGCGGCCGCCGCCGGCGTCGAAGCCGACGCCGCAGCCACGCCGGCGGGACGATGAGTACCGCCGTGGCGGCCGGACACGACGTCGCCGACCTCTCTCTTGCCCCGACCGGAAAGCTCCGGATCGAGTGGGCCGACGCGAGCATGCCGGTGCTCCGGCAGATCCGGGAGCGGTTCGAGAAGGAAAAGCCGCTCACCGGAACGCGTCTCTCCGCTTGCCTCCACGTGACCACGGAGACTGCCAACCTCGCCCGCACGCTCGTGGCGGGTGGGGCGGAGCTCCTGCTCTGCGCCTCCAATCCGCTGTCGACGCAGGACGACGCGGCGGCCTCGCTCGTGGCCGACTACGGCGTGGCCGTGTACGCGATCAAGGGGGAGGACCACAGGACGTACTACGACCACATCCGGGCGGCGCTCGCACACCGCCCGAACCTCACGATGGACGACGGAGCGGACCTCGTGTCCTCCCTCCTCTTCCTGGCGCTCGGCAAAGACTCCGAGGTCGACCCCGTCATCCGCGGCTGGGCAGCCGGGCTCGCGCCCGCCGACCGGGCGGCGCTCCTCTCGGGCATCATCGGCGGCACCGAGGAGACGACGACCGGCGTCGTGCGCCTGCGGGCGATGGAGAGCGCGGGAGTTCTCGCGTTTCCGGTGGTCGCGGTCAACGAGGCGAAGACCAAGCACCTCTTCGACAACCGCTACGGGACGGGGCAGTCCACCCTCGACGGCGTCATCCGCGCGACGAACCTCCTCCTTGCTGGCATGAACGTCGTCATCGCCGGCTACGGATGGTGCGGCCGGGGCGTCGCGATGCGCGCCCGCGGAATGGGGGCCCAGGTGATCGTGACCGAGATCGATCCGACAAAGGCGATCGAGGCGGTGCTGGACGGCTACCGCGTGATGCCGATGGAGGAAGCGGCGCCGATCGGCGACCTCTTCGTCACGGTTACTGGCAACAAGTCGGTCCTGCGCGAGGAACACTTCCGGGCCATGAAGGACGGCGCGGCGGTCTGCAACTCGGGACACTTCAACGTCGAGATCGAGATCCCGGCGCTCGAAGCGCTCGCCCAGTCCCGCCGCCGGATCCGTGAGTTCGTCGAGGAGTTCGTGCTCGCCGACGGCCGTCGGATCCACCTTCTCGCCGACGGAAGGCTGATCAACCTCGCGGCGGCGGAGGGGCATCCTGCCTCGGTCATGGACATGTCCTTCGCGAACCAGGCGCTCGCGGCCGAGTTCATGGTCAAGAACCACGCGCTCCTCGAGAAAAAGGTCTATCCGGTTCCCGAGGAGATCGACCGCGAGATCGCGCGACTGAAGCTCGCCTCGATGGGTACGTCGATCGACGCTCCGACCGCGGCGCAGCTCCGTTACATGACGTCGTGGGAGGAAGGCACCTAGGTCCGCAGGCGCACGAGCAGGAAGGCGGCCGCGGTCGAGAACAGGACGTGCGGCGACCAGGCGGCCAACAGGGGAGGGAGCGCCCCGACGTCGCCCAACTTCCCGAACAAGGCGTTCGCGACGAGGAAGACCATCCCCAGTACGAGGCCGACGCCGATCCCGGCGAGCGCGCCTCGCTTTCCGATCCGGAACGCGAAGGGGAGAGCGAGGAGCGCCATCACCGGGAGGAGGAGCGGCCGTGCGAGCTTCGAGTGGAGGGCCGTCTCGAGACTCGCCGTCGGATACCCGCTCCTCTTCAACCTCCGCGCGTAGCGTTGGAGCTCGCGGAACCGCATCTCCGCGGGCAGCCGGCGTTCGGCGGCGAAGGAGGCGGGCGGATCCCCTTCCGTCCGCTCCTCGAGAAACGTTTCGAACGAGACCGTCGATCCCATCTCGAAGGCCCGTTTCCATCCCTGCCGGAGCGTCCACCGGCCGGCAGACGAGTCCCACGCGGCTTCCCGAGCGCCGGTGCGGCGCACGAGGTCGAAGCTGCCACCGAACTCGTAAATGGACGGGGAGACGAGGAGACCCCGGCCCGGGTCGCTCTCCTCGCGGTGCCAGATGCGGCCGTCGCGCCCGTAGTACCAGTTGCGCTCGGCCGGCGTCCGCAGGTTCGTCCAGTCGGCGGGGCGTCCGAAGATCCGGTTCTTGTACCGGATTTCCCGCTGCTTGGCGATCGGAAGCACGTACTCGCCGACCGCGAAGGCGAGCAGGGCTCCGACCACGGCGGCGACCAGGATTGGAGCTCCGAGGCGATGGAGGGAGATGCCGCTCGCCTTGAACGCCGTGTCCTCGTTGTTCTTGGAGAGCATTCCGAGGCAGATGAGCGCGGCGATCAAGACCGTGAAGGGCGCGAGTTCCATCGCGATCAGCAGCAAGAACGCCTGGTAGTAGCCGGCGAGGACCGAGCCGGGCGGCCGGTTCTTCAGGATCTCGTCCACCTTTTCCGAGTAGTCGACGATCGCGGACAGGAGCAGGATAGAAGCGAAGACGAGCGCGAGGATCGTGAAGAACCGTCCGAGGACGTAGCGGTCGAGAATCGCGGGGAATCGGAGAAAGCCGGCGAACCACGCGCGCCGCGACGTCTCCGGCGTCGCCGTTGGAGGAGCGCGCCGGGCGAATCGCAATCGGGACCGGCCGCGCTCCCTTCCCGCGCGGCTGCTCGCGACGACGCCGAGCGCGATCAGGAACGCGTTCGGCAGCCACATCGCGAGGGCAGGGTTCATCTTCCCTTCCTGGGCCCACGTTTCCCCGTTGGATATGAGCAGGTAGTAGACGACGAGGATGGCGAGCGAGAGGGCGAAGCCGCTCCCTCTTCCGCCTCGCCGGGACGTTTCCGCGAGGGGAATACCGATCGCCGCGAACGCGAAGCAGGCGAACGGGATCGAGAACTTCTTATGTATCTCGACGAGCGCGAGACGGTGCCGCTCCGGCGAGACGTTGCGCAGGCGCCGTTCCGTCGCGAGAAGGTCGCCGAGCGACTGCGCTCGGAGCCCCTTCTCGTAGGAGATGCGGGATTGCGCAGTCGCCTCGATGTCCTCGGAGAACAGGATCCGCTGGAAGTCGTTGCGGTTCGTCCGGTAGCGCGTCGGATCCTCGAGGTTCACTTCGTGGACGACCGAGGAGAAGAGGTCGAGCCACAGTTTTCCCTCTTCGAGAGCGAGCGCTCCCTTTCGCGCCACGACCACCCGACTCGTGCGGCCGTCGTCGTCGCCGAGCTTCAGGAACACCCCCTCGAAGGACCGCCCGTCCGCGCCCACGCGGTCGAAGAAGAGCGTCACTCCGGGGCGGGGCTCCCGGAACGTGCGGGGCTGCACGAGGTTGACGACGGAGGTGGCGGCGACGCGGGCGATCGATCGGGTCAACTCGTCGTTCGCGCGCGGCAGAACGAGGTTGTAGAAAAGGAAGACCGCCGCGGAGAGCAGCGCGGCCGCCGCCAGGATGGGGCGGTGGATCGCCCACGGGCCCACCCCACACGACCGGAGGGCCACGAGCTCGGAGTCGCCCGAGAGACGCCCGATCCCGATCAGGACCCCGAGCAGGAATGCCATCGGAACGGTCAGCACGACGATCCATGGGATCGACAGCAGGATCAGCCAGCCGACCTGAGAGAGCGACGCGCTCCGCCGCACGAAGAACTCCGTCATCAGGAAGATCGTCCGGACGAGGAGGATGAACGTGTAGGCGGCGAAACCGAGAAGGAAGGGCGGCAGGACGTCCTTCAACACCGAGCGGGAGATCAGGCGCATCGGGAGCCAAGCGTCACGGGTCGGAGAGCGAGAGTCAAGAGCCGCAAACGACGGCCGCGGGACCATCAGCTCCGGACTTACAACGTCCGATAAGATAGATTATGTAAAATCTGTGATCGGCCGGCAAGCGGGATGAGTCATCCGCCCTACCCGAATTGGTCCGAGGCGAGGTCCCAGAAGGGGCCGGTGAGCCCGATCCCCTCGAAGATCTGGCGCATCTCTTCGGGTTTCGGCCGGCGGGCATCGGGACTCAGGCGGTTGTCGTACCACGCGACTGCTGCCGGGACCGCGAAGTGGGCGACGACCGGCTCGGGCTCCGGGCCATCGCGTCGCACCCGCAGGCGGTGCTCCGGGACGACGGGCGCGCTCGCCTTCGAGAGCATGAAG
>JBKJVY010000364.1:0-2718 GCA_046717185.1 Thermoanaerobaculia bacterium | reverse complement strand
CTGGACCAGGTCCCGGGCGTCCTCCGGGCGCCTCGTCAGCCGCAGCCCGAAGTTGTACGTGGCCGTGAGGAACGGAATTGCGGCGGCCTCGAACTCTTTCCTTCTGGCGTCGTCGGCCGGTAGTTCCATCATGTCTCGAACAGCACGCTCCCTGTAGGCGAAGCCAGTCTAACTAGGCCGGAAACACCGGAGCGAAAAAAAGCTCACGCCCCGGAACCTTTCCGGGGGTCGCAAGTGTTTCTTCAGAGCAGCGGCCAACGAGAGGCCGGCTGAAAAACGTGGCTCGCTTGTTCGGACGTAGCGAACTCGAGTCGAATCCTGCGAAGGAGGATTCCCGTGGCTCGAATTCCGTCGGTGAAAGACTGTCTCCTGATCCTTTGCGCCTTTCTGTCGAGCGCCTCGGCGTTCGCGCAGAACCCGCAGCGCTACGAAGTGACGATTACCAACTTGACTCGAGGTCAGACGTTCACGCCCGTGATGGTGGCGAGTCACAAGGCAGGCGTGACGCTCTTCGAGCTGGGCAGCCCGGCGAGCGTACCCCTGGAGATCCTGGCAGAAGATGGAGACACCGCTCCGCTCGAGGCGCTGCTCTCATCCGATCCGGCCGTCCGAGATACGACCAACTCGGGTCCGCCTCCCGGCGGGTTCGTCCTGCCCGGCGCCTCCCGCACGTTGACGGTCGAAGCCGGAGGAGGGTTCGACCACATCAGCGTCGCGGCGATGCTCATCCCGACCAACGACGCCTTCTTCGCGGTCAACGGTGTCGAGGCGCCGGTCGGGAACAAGACGGTGACCCTCTTCTCGCCGGCCTATGACGCGGGGACCGAAGCGAACGACGAGCTGTGCGTCAGTATCCCGGGGCCGCCGTGCGGCGGTGAGGGGTTCAACGCCAGCCGGGCGGGCGCGGAAGGGTTCGTGCACATTCACGCCGGGATTCAGGGGATCGGGGACCTGCCGCCCGCGATGCGAGATTGGCGGAACCCGGTCGCGATGATCACAATCCGGCGGGTCAAGTGAACGATTCATTTCGAGGAGGAGCAATGAAGAGATCGATGAAATCCATGAGAGGGCTCGCTGCGGCCGCGGCGGTCCTCGCTATCGCGCTCGGCGTGGGAACGCTGACCGCTCAGGCGCCCTCCGACGCAGAGAGCGCTCTGTCGAGCTGGCCGGCCAAGCCCCAGGAAGTCGGGCAGGAAATGATCCAGAAGTACGGGCAACCCGACGGAGTCATGCCCGGCATCATGTTGTGGCAGGGCAAAGGACCCTGGAAACGGACCGTCCTCTTTCGCGAGGAGGTTCCACACAGTTTCCCGATGAAGCACACCGACCTGCTACAGCAGTTCATCGACTACCGGGTTCCGCCGGAGAAGTTCGACGATCTCGCGCGCTACGACGGAAGCGTCATCGTCGAGCGCACGAAGGGCGAGATCTCGGCGCGCTGCGACAAGGAGGAGATGAACTTCCTCGCGCTGAACCTCGCGGACGACATCGTCAAGGGCAAGCGCACGGTCGAGGGCGCGCGCGCCTTCTACGCGAAGACGGCGATGGCCTTCAAGATGGGGAAGAAGGACCCGTACACGCAGGGTCTGCGATTCACCGTCCCGAAAGGAGGCACCGCCGATCCGGACCGCGAGATGCCGATGAAGTAGTCCCCGAAACGCATTCGCACCAACGAGGAGGGAAACCCATGCGATCGAAGATCGGAGCCGGCGTCGTGGTCGGCTTGAGCGCCGGCGTCGTTTTCGGAGTGATGATGCAGATGATGACGGCGCCCACGCCTGACGGCGGAAAGATGCCCATGATGGCGATGGTCGCGATGGTCGTCCGCTCCGACAGCATCGCCGTCGGGTGGGTGTATCACCTGTTCAACAGCGCCGTGATCGGCGCGATCTTCGGTTGGCTGTTCGGCAGCCGGGCGGCGAACTACGGCGCGGGCTTCGGATGGGGCGCGCTTAACGGGGTGATCTGGTGGGTGCTGGGTGGACTCGTCCTGATGCCGATGCTGCTCGGGATGCCGGCGTTCGCGCCTCTGAAGATGATGTTGCCGGTCGCGATGGGAAGCATGATCGGCCACCTCGTCTACGGTGTGATCCTCGGCCTGCTGTTCGTATGGTTTCGCAGCCGGGCGACGGTCGCGGCCGCGCGACCGGCGTAGCTTGAGCGTGACCCTGTCGGCGTTTCTCGTCGCGTTGAGTTTCTTTCTCTGCGCTACGCCGGCCTACGCGAGGAAGCCGAGCCCGACCCCGGGGCCTCGAGAGGACCCGATCGTGCAGCTCCTCGACCGCGACGCGATCCCCGCCATCCGGGACCCCGAGTTCGTGCGCGCCGACAGCGGGAAGCTCGCCGACGGCGAAAAGGTCCTCGGCGTCGTCATCGGGGGCGAGGCGCGGGCGTACCCGCTCATCGACCTCGACGCTCACGAGGTCGTGGACGACGTCGTCGGCGGAAGGCCGATCGCCGCCACCTGGTGACCGCTCGCGGGAACGGGCGTGGTCTACGCCCGCGAGCTCGAAGGAAGGACGCTCGACCTCGGCGTCTCCGGCGCTCTCTACCGCGATTCCCTCGTCCTGTACGACCGCGAGACCGGGTCCTACTGGTCGCAGATCGACGGGAGGGCGCTGCGCGGCCCGCTGACCGGCAAGAAGCTCTCCGAAGTGCCGTCGGTCGTGACGACCTGGGGCGAGTGGCGCAGGGAGCATCCAAAGACCCTTCTCCTGC
>JBKJVY010000363.1:0-4643 GCA_046717185.1 Thermoanaerobaculia bacterium | reverse complement strand
TCGAACGCAAGAACACCATCCCGATCCTCTCGAACATTCTCCTCAAGGCGACCGACGGTCACCTCGATCTGACGTCCACCGACCTCGACTTGACGCTCCTCTCTTCGGCGGAGGCAAAGGTGTTGCGTCCGGGCGCCGTCACGGTTCCCGCGCGCAAGCTCTTCGACCTCATCCGCAACCTGCCCGAGGCCGAAGTGCGCCTGAAGCTGATGGAGAACCACTACCTTGGCGTCACGTGCGAGCGCGCGAGCTTCCGGCTCGTCGCGCAGCCCGCAGAGGACTACCCGACCGTTCCGAAGGTCGAAGGAAAGGGTGGGCTGACCTTCCCACTCGATCTATGGAAACGACTGACCCGTAAGGTTTTGTACGCCGTTTCCGCCGAGGAGACGCGGTTCCAGCTCATGGGTGCGTTGCTCAAGGACAAGGGCAAGGAGTTCGAGCTCGTGGCGACCGATGGGCACCGCCTGGCGCTCGTGAACTTCACGAAGGAGAACGCGAAGGGCACGCTCCCGAACGTCCTCATCCCGAAGAAGGCGCTCGCCGAGATCCTGAAGATGGACGGCACCGGCGACCTCGAGATCCGTCACTCCGAAAACCACCTTCTCTTCCGCGTTGGAACCCGCCAGCTGATCGCGCGGCTCCTCGACGTCAACTTTCCTGACTACGAAAAGATCCTCGTGAAGGGAAATGACAAGGTCGCCATCGTCCTGCGCACGGCGCTTCAATCCGCGATCCGGCGCGTCGCGCTCTTCTCGCCCGAGCGCGCTCGGGGCGTGCGCCTCTCCTTCGAGAAAGATCTCCTGACCATCAACTCCGCGAGCCAGGAGCTCGGCGACGGAACCGAGACGCTCGACGTCCGCTACGACGCGGAGCCGCTCTCGATCGGCCTGAACGCCCAGTACCTCCTCGACTTTCTGGACGAGTCGGAGACGGAGAACGTGCGCCTCGAGCTCAAAGACGAGAATACGCAGTGCATCTGCCATCCCGAGGGAGGCATCGAGGGGGCAGCGCGCTACCTCTACGTCGTCATGCCGATGCGCCTGTGAGGACGGTCCTCCGCACGCGCGCCCTGGAAAGACCTTGCGCCTTCTCGAGCTAGCTTCCCGAGGGTTCCGCAACCTCGCCCCCGACGTCGTCTCTTTCGGATCCGGCTGGAACCTCGTCGTCGGCGAGAACGGTCAGGGCAAGACGAACCTGCTCGAAGCGGTCGCGCTCGTCTGCGGGCAGCGCTCCTTCCGGCGGGCCAGTCCCGCGGAGATGTCGGCCGACGGGGAGAGCTTCCGCGTCGCAGCGAAGGTCCGCCGGGGCTTCGCGACGGAGGACCTCTCCGTCGAGTGGTCGGCCGGGGTCGGCCGCCGCTTCCGCCGCGCCCGGAAGGAGATCTCCTTACGGGACGCCTCGTCGCTCGCGCCGGCCGTCTTCCTTGCGCCGGAGCACCGTGCGCTCCTCGCCGGCCCGCCCGAAGAGCGCCGCCGCTTCCTCGACCGGCTCGTCCTCGGGGCCCGCCCGGCCGCCGGCGCCGACCTCGTCCGCTACGAGCGGGCGCTGCGCGAGAGAAACGCCCTCCTGGCACGGATGCAGCCCTTCCGGCGGGGCGAGCATGCCCCCTCTGCGACAACTTCTGGGAAGGTGGAGCTCGAAGCCTGGACCGACGAGCTGGCGATCGCCGGAGAGGCGGTCCGGCGGCACCGCCGGGAGGCGCTGGAGCTCTTCGGAAAGGCCTTTCTGGAGCTCGCGAAGGACGCCGGACCGGAATACTCCGCGATCTCTTTAAGTTATTCAGTCAAAGAGGGTTCAGAGCTGAGGAAGACCCTGGAGGAGCTCCTTTCCGTCGAACTTTTCCGCGGCCGGACATTGGCCGGGCCGCACCGCGACGACCTCGTCTGGGCGCGGGCCGGGCAGCCGCTCGAAAATCGCGCGTCGGCGGGGGAGATCCATCGGATCGTGACGCTCGCGAAGCTCGCCGAGTGGCGGGTTGTCCGGGACGCCGCGGGCGAGCCCCCCCTCTTCGGAGTCGACGACTTCGACGCGGGTCTTTCGGCGAGGTCGCTCGACGGCTTCTTCGCGGGGCTGCCGGAAGGCGCCACGGTCATCCTGACGACGGCGTCGGACCCCGCGAGGTTCCGGGGGGTTGACGCGACGGTTCTCCCGATCGCGGGAGGCCGCCCTGTCGGCGGCGAGGCCCGCGCCTCCTCCGGCGCGTGAACGGGAACGAAGGGGACATGAGCACCGCCTACACCACCGACTCGATCAAGCTCCTGAAGGGCCTCGAGGCCGTCCGCAAGCGGCCCGGGATGTACATCGGCGACACCGATGACCTGTCCGGGCTTCACCACATGGTCTTCGAGCTCGTCGACAACTCGATCGACGAGGCGCAGGTCGGCTACGCCGACACCGTGGCGGTGACGATCCACGCGGACAACTCCGTGACGGTCGAGGACAACGGACGCGGCATCCCGGTCGGGATGCACAACGAGCACAAGCGCGAGACGCTCGAGATCATCCTGACGGACCTCCACTCGGGCGGAAAGTTCGACGACAACTCCTACAAGGTGTCGGGAGGCCTCCACGGCGTCGGCGTCTCCGTCGTGAACGCGCTTTCGAAGCGGCTCGAAGTCGAAGTCCGCCGCGAGGCTAAAGTGTGGGCGCAGACGTACGAGCGCGGTTTTCCGATGGCGCCCATCCGCACGACCGGCACGTCGCGCAAGACCGGCACCCGGATCACGTTCTGGCCCGACCCGGAGATCTTCTCCGTCACCGAGTTCCATTTCGACAGCCTCTCCCAGCGGCTGCGCGAGCTGTCGTTCCTGAACCCGGGCGTCAAGATCTCCATCCACGACGAGCGGACCGACAAGAAGCACGACTTCGCGTACGAGGGAGGGATCCGCACCTTCGTCGAGCATCTCAACAAGACGAAGCAGCCGATCAACGACAAGGTCATTTTCTTCCAGGACATCCGGGGAGGAACCGGCGACCCGAAGCGAGATTCCGACAAGGAACGCGTCGAGGTCGCGCTTCAGTGGAACGAGGGCTATACCGAGACGATCTTCACGTTCACGAACACGATCAACAACCGCGACGGCGGAACTCACCTCGAGGGCTTCAAGACGGCTTTAACCCGCGTGCTCCAGCGCTACGCCGAGCAGAACGCGTTGACGAAGTCCTTGAAGGAGACCAATCTGTCCGGAGACGACTGCCGCGAGGGGCTGACCGCGGTGGTCTCGGTCAAGTGCAAGGACCCGAAGTTCTCGTCGCAGACGAAGGACAAGCTCGTCTCCTCCGAGGTCAAGACGTGGGTCCAGCAGGTCGTCTACGAGAAGCTCGGCTCGTACCTCGAAGAGAACCCGAAGGTCGCCCGCCGGATCGTCGAGAAGATCGTCGAGTCGGCGAGGGCACGGGAGGCGGCGCGCAAGGCGCGCGAGCTCGTGCGGAGGAAGGGCGCGCTCGACAGCGGGTCGTTGCCCGGTAAGCTCGCCGACTGCCAGGAGAAGAACCCCGCGTTCTCCGAGCTCTTCATCGTCGAGGGCGACTCGGCCGGCGGCTCCGCCAAGCAGGGGCGCGACCGCCGCTCACAGGCGATCCTGCCGCTGCGCGGAAAAATCCTGAACGTCGAGAAGGCGCGGCTGGACAAGATGCTCGCCAACGCGGAGATCCGCACGTTGATCACCGCGCTCGGGACCGGCATCGCGCAGGACTTCGACATCACGCGGATCCGGTACCACAAGGTTGTCTTGATGGCCGATGCGGACGTCGACGGAGCGCACATACGCACGCTCCTTCTGACGTTCTTCTTCCGCCAGATGCCGGCGGTGATCGAGAAAGGGTTCCTCTACATCGCGCAGCCGCCGCTCTTCAAGGTCGCGGAGGGGAAGCGTGAGACGTACCTGAAGGACGAGAAGGAGTACTCGAAGTTCCTCCTCGCTCGGATCGGCGAGGATCGGGCGCTCACGTCGGAGATGTCCGGAGCGACCGCCTCGGGCGCGAAGCTCGTCGGGCTCCTCGAGAAGATGGAGGAGTACCGCACTCACATTGCGCGCCTCGCCGGGCGCGCCGTTCCGGAGGGCGTCGTGCGGGCGCTCCTCGAGTGCGGAATGCTCTCGAAGAACGAGTTCGCGGACAAGAACCGCGTCGAGGACCTCGCGAAAGCCGTGCGCGCCTTCGACATCGAGAAGGTCGAGGTCACGGCGGACGAGGAACACTCCGGCTGGCGCCTCGAGATCGTTCAGCGTGTCTCGGGTGTTCCGCGCGCCGCGTCGGTCGACGCGGAGCTCATCGGCTCCTACGAGATGAAGCGCATCCGCGAGCTCGCGAAGTCGATCGTGGGGTTTCTGGACGGTCCGTACCTCGTGACGCGAAACGGCGACAGCGAGCGGCACTCGACGCTCCCGTCGGTCGTCGACGCGATCTACGAGTCCGCGAAGAAGGGTCTCGTCGTTTCCCGCTACAAGGGTCTCGGTGAGATGAACGCCGAGACTCTGTGGGAGACGACGATGGATCCCGCGAAGCGGCGACTCCTTCAGGTGAACGTGGAAGACGCGGTCGAGGCCGACCTGATCTTCTCGATCCTCATGGGGGACGCCGTCGAACCGCGCCGCGATTTCATCGACAAGAACGCGTTGAACGTGAGGAACCTGGACATTTGA
>JBKJVY010000362.1:0-3323 GCA_046717185.1 Thermoanaerobaculia bacterium | reverse complement strand
AATCCCGAGCTGGGTCAGCAGGAAGGCGTAGTCGAACGCCGCTTCCTTGAGCTTGTCGTACCGCCCCGACGAGCCGCCGTGCCCGCCGGCCATGTTCACCTTGAAGACGAGCGGGTTCGAGTCGGTCTTGGTCGCGCGGAGTCTCGCGACGTATTTGGCCGGCTCCCAGTACATGACCTGGCTGTCGTTGAACGAGGTCTTCACGAGCATTGCCGGGTAGGCCTTCGCCGCGATGTTGTCGTACGGGCTGTAGCTCAACATGTAGTCGTAGTGCTCCTTGATTCGCGGGTCTCCCCATTCCTCGAACTCGCCCACGGTGAGTGGGAGCGTCGGGTCGAGCATCGTGTTGATGACGTCGACGAAGGGAACGCGCGAGATCGCGACGCGGAAGAGGTCCGGCCGCATGTTGACCGCGGCTCCGACGAGCAGTCCCCCGGCGCTGCCGCCCTCGATGGCGAGACGGTCGCTGGACGTCCACTTCTCGCGGATCAAGTGCTCGGCGACCGCGATGAAGTCGGTGAATGTGTTCTTCTTCGCGAGCATCCGGCCGTCGTCGTGCCACCTCTTTCCCATTTCGCCGCCCCCCCGAACGTGTGCGATCGCGTACACGACGCCGCGGTCGAGCAGGCTCACGCGATTCGAAGAGAACGTGGGTGAGCTCGAGGATCCGTAGGAGCCGTAGCCCATGAGGAGGAGAGGATTGCGCCCGTCGCGCGCGGTGCCCCGCCGATACACGATCGAGATGGGGATCGCCGTCCCGTCCGCGGCCTTCGCGTGGAGGCGCTCGGAAACGTAGCGTGAGGGGTCGTAACCTCCGAGCACCTCCGTCCTCTTCAAGAGCTTTCGCTCCCGTTTCTCCATGTCGTAGTCGAAGACCGACTCCGGGGTGGCGAGCGACTGGTATTGAAAGCGGAAGACGCTCGTATCGAACTCGCGGTTCTCGGCGGAGAAAGCGGCGTACACCGGCTCGGGGAACTCGATGCGGTGGGTCGCGCCCGTCGTGAAGGAGAGCACGCGGAACTGCCGCAGGCCGTCCTGCCGCTCGAAGAGCACGAGGTGTCCGGCGAAGACGTCGAGCCCTTCGATCATGACGTCGTCCTTGTGCGGAACGATTTCCTTCCAGTTCTCGCGCCTCGGATCTCCCGCAGCCGCCATCACCACCCGGAAGTTGCGGCCGGTGTCGTTGATGCGCAGGAAGAACGCGCCCTGTCGGTGGTCCACCTCGTACTCGCGATCCTTTTCGCGCGGCGCGATGACGCGCAGCTCGCTCGAGGGCTCGTCGGCGGGAATGAACCGGATCTCGCTCACCGTATGGCTGCTCGCGTCCACGAACACGTACGCGCGGCTGCGCGACCGCCACACCTCGAGCGCGAACTTCTCGTCGTCCTCCTCGTAGACCACCGGGTCGGCGGCGATCTCGGTGCCGAGGGCGTGACGGTACAAACGGTAAGGACGCTTCGCGGAGTCGTCCGCTACGTAGAAGAGAGTCTGGTTGTTCGCCGCCCACGCAACCGAGCTCACCCTGGGGATCCGCTCCTTGCCGAGCTTTCCGGTTCGGAGGTCCTTCACGGAGAGCGTGTACTCGCGGAATCCCGTCACGTCCGTCGTGTAAGCGAGCAGGTTGCCGTCGTCGCTCACTTCAACGTCGCCGATCGCGAAGAACTTGTTCCCCTTCCCGAGCTCGTTCGAGTCCAGCACCACCTCCTCGGGAGCGTCGAGGCTTCCCCGGCGGCGGCAGTGGATCGGGTACTGCTTGCCCTTCTCCGTGCGCGTGTACCAGAAGTCGTTCCCCTTGCGGTAGGGGACGGAGAGGTCGGTCTCCTTGATTCGCCCGACCATCTCCGAGTAGAGCGACGACTGGAGCGACTCGGTCGCTTTCATCACGGAGTCCGTGTATTCGTTCTCCGCGTCCAGGTGCGCGCGGACGAGCGGGTCTTCCTTCTTGCGGAGCCAGAAGTAGTCGTCCGCTCGCTTGCTTCCGTGGAGCGCTTCCACCTTAGCCTCCCGCCGCGCCACTGGCGCCTTGCCCGACGTCGACGACGGCTCCGCCGCGCCGAGAAGCGCGTGGATTCCGACGGCGAGCACGATCCCGTATGTCATTCACCCTCCGCATCTTCACAAAAAAGGGGGCAATAATACCCCGCGCGTGGCGGTTCTCCTGGAATCGCGGTTTCTTCTAGAATTGCACTTCTTCCCGGAGGTCACCATGAATCGAACGAAAGCCCTCGCACTCCTGACGGCTCTGCTGCTCGCCTGTGTCGCGCCGGCCGTAGCCGATACCGGACACGAGCACAAGGAGGGAGATCCGACGAAGCTCGGGAAGGTCCGTTTCCCGATCTCCTGCGGCGCCGCGGCGCAGAAAAAGTTCGACGTCGCCCTCGCGATGCTCCACTCGTTCTGGTACGCGAAGTCGGAGAAGGCGTTCTCCGATATCGCGGCCGCGGACCCGGGCTGTGCGATGGCGCACTGGGGCGTCGCGATGAGCCGCTTCCACCAGATCTGGTACGCGCCTCCGCCCGAGGATCGAAAAGCGGGTGCGGCGGCGGTCGAGGCGGCTCGGGCGGCGCGGACGAAGACGAAGCGGGAGAGCGATTGGATCGAGGCGCTCGCCGTCTACTACAAGGACTCCGAGACCGTCGAGCACGTCACCCGTTTCCTCGCCTACGAGAAAGCGATGGCCGACCTCGCCGCGAAGTATCCGAGTGACCGCGAGGCGTCGATCTCGTACGCGCTGACGCTGAACGGCGTCGCGCTTGCGCTGCCGCCTGACAAGACGTATGCGCGCCCGAAAAAGGCGGGCGAGATCCTCGAGCCGATCTTCCGGGAGATGCCGCAGCACCCGGGAGTTGCCCACTACATCATCCACAGCTACGACTTCCCGACTCTGGCCAACCGGGGCCTGAACGCCGCGCGGCGCTACTCGAAGATCGCGCAGGACTCGCCGCACGCACTCCACATGCCGTCGCACATCTTCACGCGGCTCGGCCTGTGGGAGGCCTCGATCCGGTCGAACCTCGACTCGGCGGCCGCCGCGCGAAAAGACGTCGAGCGTACGATGCCGGGAGCGCGCTCCTTCGACGAGCTGCACGCGATGGATTACCTCGCGTATGCCTATTTGCAATCCGGCCGCGACGCGGCCGCTCGGAGGGTGCTCCAGGACGCGGCCCGCGCCGAAAAGTTCGACAAAGACAATTTCGCGGCCGCGTATGCTCTGACCGCCATCCCGGCCCGGCTCGCGCTCGAGCGGCGCGACTGGGAGGCGGCAACTTCCGTCGCGCTGCGGCCCGAAACCTTCCCGTGGAGCAGGTTCCCCTACACGGAGG
>JBKJVY010000361.1:0-3261 GCA_046717185.1 Thermoanaerobaculia bacterium | reverse complement strand
CTCAAGCACTATGGAAACGCCGAAGCCAGAACGCAGGCAGGAACGAAGCGTCAGGAGCTCTGGACGACCGTCTCGAGCACTCTGGGGCGCGAGATCGTTTTGAAAGATTGATCCAGGCGTCGGGGCGTGGTCGAACGGTCGCGTCCCTTTTTTAGCCTTTCGACATCTTCTCGATCTCACGCCACTCGCGGTCGGAGACCGGCATCACGGACAGGCGCGAGAGGCGCACCAGCGGGAAGTCTCGGAAGAACGCTTTCGCCTTGATCTCCGCGAGGGTGACCGGGCGTTTCAACTTCCGGACGGGACCGAGGTCGACGACGAAGAGTTTCCCGCTGTTGTCCTTCGGGTCGGGATAGGCATCGCTCGTCGCCATCGCGTAGCCGACGATCGCCTTCTCGTTACCCGTGTGGTAGTAGAAGACGCAGTCCTTCTTCCGGATCGATCGCAGGTGCTTCTGCGCGAGCGGGTTCTTGACCCCCGACCACTGCGTGCCCCCGTCGCGGACGAAGTCGTCCCAGGAGTAGTGCGTCGGCTCCTCTTTGAACAGCCAGTTCATCGGATGCCCGGCTTCGGCCGGTTCCGGTAGCGCTCGTACAGCTTCTTGTGGCGGTCGGAGAGATCGAGCGGACGCCCGTCCAGCCACGCGGCTTCGACGACGTGCCGGAAGTCGAGGATGTCGCCGTTCGACACGAAGAGCGTCGCGTCCTTGCCGGGCTCGAGCGATCCCAGACGGTCCGCCACGCCGAGGATCCGCGCGGGCTCCAGCGTGATGGACTCGAGCGCCTTTTCGCGCGGCAAGCCGTACGCCATCGCGACCGACGCGTGGTGGGCCAGGTTGCGGGCGAACTGGGAGTCCCCCTCGTTGATGGCGATGCGGACGCCCGCTTTCGCGAGCGTCGCGGCGCTCTCGAACGGTGCGTCGTACGGCTCGTCGGCGCGCGTCGGCAGGCCGATGACCGGGTCGAGGATCACGGGCACGCCCGCCGCCGCGAGCTCCGTCGCCGCGCGCCAGGCGTCACGCCCGCCCCCGATGACGATCTTCAGCTTCTCTTCCTTCGCCCAGGCGAGCGCCGCGCGGATCTGCGCGAGCCGGTCGGCGATTACGAGGACCGGGATCCTGCCTTCGATCGCCGGCAGGAGCGCCTCGAGTCGCGGGTCGGCGTCGTGACGCGGGATGCCCGCCTTGCCCTCGGCCGCGCGCGCCTTTCCGTACGCGCGCGCCTCCGCGAAGACGTCCTTCAGCTTCGAAACCGACTCGTCGCGCCGCTTCTCCTGGATCCGGACGGAAAATCGCGCCTGCGGCGAGCGGTCGATCGAGAGGCCTGGCCAGGTCACGGTCACGTAGGCCGGCGACCGGATCGCCGCGTCCTCGCGGGTCCAGCCGTCGAGCTTCATCACCGCGCCGGTCCCGGAAAC
This sequence comes from Thermoanaerobaculia bacterium, assembly GCA_046717185.1. GTDB lineage: Bacteria > Acidobacteriota > Thermoanaerobaculia > UBA5066 > Gp7-AA6 > Gp7-AA6. The sequence goes on along the minus strand of JBKJVY010000361.1, from coordinate 1,845 downwards.
GATTCCCCCGGTCGAGGTGACCCCGGACACGAGGACGCCCGCGGAGCGCGTCACCGGAAGCAGCTCCGAGTCGAAGTTCATCGCGAGGTCGGCGCGCGCCTGCGGGTTGATCTCGCCGGTCTCGACCGTGTCCACGGTCGCGCGGACCGCGCCGATCTCGACCAGGCCGAGGTTCGTCGCCGCGGGAAGGAGCGACGGATAGACGTGCTTGCCTCGGGCGTCGAAGACCTTCGTTCCCGCGGGGACCTGGACCGTCGCGCTGACCGCCGTGATCTTGCCGTCGACGATCAACACCGTCCCCTCGCGGATCTCGGGGGCGGAGATCGGGTGAACCGTACCTCCGACGATCGCGATCGTCTCCGCGGAAATCGTGGATGCCGCGGCGAAAACGGCGAGCGAGAACAGTCTTTTCACGACCGTCGCCCTGGCCGCGCCGGCGTCGGAGTGGGGGGCGCCGGAACTACGGCGGGCTTGTCGGCTTCGGGCTTGCCGCGGTCGACCATCTTCTTCGCCTTCGCCACGAGGTCCGCGCGCTCCCTCTCGAGCGCGGGCCGCCGTGCGAGGTCGGCGGCGCGGTCGAAGTACTTCTTCCCTTCGATCCACGTTTCGAGCGCGATCGCCGAGCTCGCGAGCGGGTCGCCACTCCAGACGACGAAGTCCGCGTCCTTGCCCGGCTCGAGCGAACCGGTGCGGTCGAAGATCCCGAGCTGCTTCGCCGGGTTCGACGTGACGAACGCAAGGGCGTCGGCCGGCTTCACGCCGCCGTACTTCACTGCCTTCCCCGCCTCGGCGTTCAAGCGCCGCGCGAGCTCGTCCGAGTCGGAGTTGAACGACGTGAGGACGCCGCGCTCGTGAAGGAGCGGCCCCGCGTACGGGATCGCGTCGTAGACCTCGACCTTGTAGGCCCACCAGTCGCTGAAGAGCGAGGCGCCCGCGCCGTGCTTCGCGATCTCGTCGGCGACCTTGTAGCCCTCGAGAGTGTGCTGGAAGGTGGCGATCTTGACGCCGAACTCTTCAGCCGTGCGGATCATCTCGAGGATCTCGCCCTTGACGTACGAGTGGCAGTGGATCTTGCGCTTGCCCTCGAGAATCTCCGCGATCGCCTCGAGCTGGAGGTCCGGCTGCGGCGGGACGCTCCCCGTCGCCGCGCTCCCCTTCCCGGACGAAGCCTTCCGGTACTCCTCCTGCCGCTTCCGGTAGTCCCGCGCGGCGAGGAACCTCTCCCGGATGAGGTTCGCGACGCCCATGCGGGTCTGCGGGTATCGGGGCGGGGTCTGTTGGACATTCGAGCGCTTCGGGTTCTCGCCGAGCGCGAACTTGATTCCCTCCGGCGCGGTCGTGATCAGGAGGTCGTCGGGCCCCCCGCCGCGCCGAAACTTCACGGTCGCGTTCTGACCGCCGATCGCGTTCCCCGAACCGTGGAGCACGTTCGCCGCGGTGGTGCCGCCCGCGAGTTGCCGGTAGATCGAGACATCGAAGGGGTCCAGGACGTCGCGGATCCGCACTTCGGCGGTCACGTTGTGCGTCAGCTCGTTGACCTGGCCGTCGATCGCGGTGTGCGAGTGTGCGTCGATGATCCCCGGCGTCACGTGCTTGCCGCGCCCGTCGATCTCGAGAGCGCCCGCGGGGGCGGCGATTGCGCGGCCGACCGCGACGACCTTTCCGCCGGAGACGACAAGATCGGCGCTCTCGAGAATCCCCGAGCCGCCTTGCGTCCAGACGGTCGCCCCGCGCACGACGACTGCGATCGGCGCGGCGAGCGGCCCGTCGTCGCGCACCGGAAACGGCCGAACGTCGCCGGCCGGTTCCCTCTCCCCACGTGCGGGGAGAGGGTCAGGGTGAGGG
>JBKJVY010000360.1:0-19229 GCA_046717185.1 Thermoanaerobaculia bacterium | reverse complement strand
CTCCGGACGCGCTACCTGGACCACCGCGAGGACTCCCTCGACCGGGCGATCGACCGGGCGCTCGACGCGCGGGACCGGCGGCTGGCAATTTCAATCGGTGTGCGCGCGAACGCGGTCGACCTGCTCGAGAGGCTCCTCGCCCGGGACATCGTCCCCGACCTCGTGACCGACCAGACCTCTGCCCACGACGAGCTGGACGGGTACGTCCCGACCGTCGAAGCGGACGAAGACCCCGACGACCTCCGGCGGCGGGACCCGCGCCTCTACGTCCGCCGCTCCTACGAGACAATGGCGGCCCACGTGCGCGCTCTCCTCGAGATGAAGCGTCGCGGCGCGGTCGTGTTCGACTACGGAAACAACCTCCGCGGCCAGGCGAAGAAAGCGGGAGTGGAGGACGCCTTCGAGATCGGCGGGTTCGTTCCGCTCTACATCCGCCCGCTCTTCTGCGAGGGGAAGGGTCCCTTCCGCTGGGCCGCTCTCTCCGGAGACCCGCGGGACATTCAAGCGACGGACCGCGCGCTCCTGCAGCTCTTTCCCCGGAACGCCGCCCTCGCGACGTGGCTGAACCTCGCCGCCGAGCGGGTCGCGTTTCAGGGGCTGCCGGCGCGGATCTGCTGGCTCGGGTACGGGGAGCGCGCGAAGGCGGGCCGCGTTTTCAACGACCTCGTTCGCCGCGGGGAGGTCCGCGCACCGATCGTCATCGGCCGGGACCACCTGGACGCCGGCTCCGTCGCGTCGCCGAACCGCGAGACGGAAGGCATGCGCGACGGCTCCGACGCTATCGCCGACTGGCCGATCTTGAACGCCCTGCTCAACACCGCGTGCGGCGCGACGTGGGTCTCCGTCCACCACGGCGGGGGAGTCGGAATCGGGAACTCGATTCACGCGGGGATGGTCGTCGTCGCTGACGGTACGGATGCGGCCGAGCGGCGTTTGGACCGCGTGCTGACGGCGGACCCGGGCACGGGAGTAATGCGGCACGCGGACGCGGGTTACCCGGAGGCGATCGCGGCCGCACGCGAGCGCGGAGTGGATCTCCCGCTCTTCCGGTGATCCGCCGGCTGCGCGCTCCGCTCGCCGCGGCTCTCGTTGCGGTCCCTCTCCTTCTTTACGTCCAGGGCCGGATTGCGCTGCCCTCCCGCTCCCCGGCGAGCGGCGCCCCGCCCGTGGAGCTCACGACCGCATTCTCGGGAGCAGTCGCCGATCTCGGGCAACGGAGCGCCGACTTTCAGTCACAGCGCGACGTGATGAGGTCGCTCGAAGGCGGAGGGATCGCGGTCAATCGCCTCGCGCTCTTCAACGCGGCCGGACAGGCACTCGCCGCCGCCCCGGTCGGCACGGGACTCGCGCTGACCGATCCCGCCGGCGCCGTGCACGCCTGGTGGGGTGACCCGCCCGCGCTCGACGGGCTCATCTTCTCGCCGGACGGGCTCTCGGTTCGGTGGTCGGCGGCCCGGCTCGTCGTCGTCCGGCGCAAGCCGGTCGGCGAAGGGGGTTTCTCCGGGCTCGTCTACGCGTCGCGGTCGTTTCCCGTCGAAGCTCCGGACTTCGCGCGCTCGCTCGGTCTCTCCGGTCAATCCGAGCCCTGGCAACCGGCGGCGCAGGGAGGTTCCGCCCTCTTGACCGACGCCGCCGGCTCGGTCCTCGTAGCGGCCCGGAGGGGAGGCTTCGCCGACTCCACACCTCCCGCCCGCGACGTCGCTTTCGCGTTGCTCCTCGTAATCGCCGCGCTCGCCGCCGGGCGCGTGACGGACCCGTTGCGCGTCGGCACGGCCCTCGCGATCGCCTTCCTCGCGACCGAAGCGCGCTTCGGCGCCTCGCCGACCCTCGACCCCGGGGCCATCGTGGCTCTCACGATCGGGTGGGCAGCGCTGCCGCTCGCCTTTCCGCCGCTCACCGGCCGGACCTTCGGCGCCGATAGCCGAGGCACCGCCTCCGCTGCCGGCTACGCGCTTCTCGTACTCGCGCTATTTGCCGCCGGCCGGCTCGAGACCCCCGACCTCGGCGCCCGGCTTTCCGAGTCGCTCGTAGCGCTGCCGCGCATCGCCGGGCTCACGGCGCTCTTCTTCTCCGCGCTGTCGCTCGCCGCGCTGCGGCGGGAAAACCCCGCGCGCGGGCGTGCCTGGACGACTGCCGCAGTGCTGTTTTCCGCTGGTGCCCTCACCGTCTTCCTCGCCGCCGTCTCCGCTTCGCCCGTCTACCGGGTGGCCGTCTTCACCGCCGCCGCCGTCGCGTTCGAGCTATGGTGCCGGGCCGTAGGCGAGGCGCGCGGCCGTGAGGGCTTCGGCGAGCCGCGCCTCGTCCTCGGCGCCACGCTGCTTGCGGTCCTCGCCGCTGCGCCCCTGCGCGAGCAGGACCGCGCGCGGGAGGCGTACCGGGTCGCGCATGCGATCCGGCTGCCCGACCCGCAAAAGGTGTCTGCCGGCGCCGTGCTCGCCGCTCACCGCGCCGTCGACCGGCTTTCGCGGATCGACCTCAAGCGGGAGTTACCGGCGCCGCTCGAGGGGACCGATCTCTCCGACCTCGCTTATCGCCTGTGGCGGGAGGGAGAGGAGAGGTTTGCCCAGCCTCCGCTGATGACGTACGAGGTGTTCGACTCGACCGGAGCGCGTCGAAGCCGGTTCTCCCTGATCCCGGAAACCGAAGCCGGCGCCTCCGACGCGCGGCCCACCGAGGCGCGCATCGACCGTCACCGCGTCGCGATCCTGCGCCGGGTCGCGACGCTCGCGTCGGGCGGGGCTCCCTGGGGACTCGTCGAGGTCGAGGTCGCCGACTGGCCGAGTTGGGATCCGCTGCCTCCCCGCATCGAGGTCTACCGGCGGCTGGTGCTCGGAGCGTCGGGCGCGGAGCCGGAGGAGGCCCCGCAGGGCGTCCGCCCGTTTCTCGCGTCCTACGCGCCGGATGGCTCCCCGCGCGAGGAGGGACCGCCGCTCACCGCCGCCGCGATGGAAGCGCTACGCCGGGGCGCGGCGTGGGCGCCGGTGCGGATGGCGGTGCGGGGGAGCGAGCTCTTCGGAGAGGTCCGCTCGATGCCCGAGGGCTTCCGACTCGTGGCGGTTCCGGTGCCGGACCTGCTCGGACGGGCGCTGACGGCCGCGCTTCTCGTTCCCGGGATCGTGTCACTCTTCCTTCTGGTCGGGGCGCTCGCGATCTGGCGCTTCGCTGCAACGCCGCGGGCGCTCGCGCCGGCGCTCCTTCCCCGGGAGCTGCGGACATTCCGCAGCCGGCTCGTGGGCCTCTTCGTCGTCGGCGTGATGATCCCGCTCCTCGCGGTGACGTTCTTCCTGCGTTCGGCGATCGAGACGCGGTCGATCGAAGACACCCTCGATCACGCCCGAACGGCACTCGAGACGGCGCGCCGGGTCCTCGACGATTACCTTCCTTCCGCTACAGCGGGACGGGGACGGCTCGGCCTCCTCGACGACTCGCTCCTTGGCTGGCTCGCCAATGCGGTCGGCTTCGATCTCTCGGTGTACGCGCCCGACGGGCGGCTCGTGGCCACGTCGCGCCGCGACCTCTACGACGCGGGCCTCCTGCCCGGTCGCATCCCCGCGTCGACCTATCGCGCGATCGGGCTCACCGGCGCGCGCCGCGAGATGGGGGTCCGACTCGTAGCGGGCCGGCGGTTCGAAGAGATGACGACCGCGTTGACGGCGCTACCCGGCGTTCCCGGCGTGCGAAGCCCCGGGCTCCTGTCCCTCCTCCTCCTGCCGCAGCAGCGCGTGGCGGAGGCGGAGGCGGCGCAGCTCACGGCGGCCGTGTCGGCGTTCAGCCTTCTGGTCTTTCTCTTCTCCGCTGCGGTCGCCGGACGGCTTGCGCTGCGCGTTGCCCGCCCCGTCGCCGACCTCGTCGAGGGAACGCGGGCAGTGGCGCGCGGCAACTTCTCGCCGGAGCTCGAGGAGCCACCGGACGAGGAGCTTCGCGAGCTCGTGCGGGCTTTTCTCTCGATGTCCCGGAGCCTCAAGGAACAAACCGACGCGCTATCGCGCGAGAAAGAGCGCCTCGCGACGCTCCTCGCACACCTGACCGCGGGAGTCGTCGCCTACCGCGCGGATGGAGCGGTCCTGCTTGCGAACCCCGCGGCCGCCTCGCTCGGAACGGGCCGCGCGGACGGGGAGTCGCTCGACGACGTCTTCCCCGGTGAGAGGATGGCCGAGGTGCGCCAGGTCCTCTCCCGCTTCTCGGAGACATCGGTGACGGCGGAGGTCGAGCCGAAGTCGGGAGAGCGCTGGAGGATCGTTACGGTCCCCCTCCCGGTGGGCGGTGAAGGCGCCCGCATGGCCGTCATCGAGGACGTCTCGGAGGTGGTGCGCTCCAACCGGCTCGAGGCGTGGGCGGAGATGGCCCGAATCATCGCGCACGAGATCAAGAACCCGCTCACTCCGATCCGCCTTTCGGTCGAACACCTGCGCGAAGTGTGGCGAAGGAGCGGCGGAGAGAGCCCGGAGTTCGAGCGGGTGCTCGACGAGTGCGTCACGAACGTCCTCACGCAGACCGAGGTGCTGAAGCGCGCCGCGTCGGAGTTCTCCGACTACGCCCGTCTGCCGCGGCCCGAGTTCGGCCCGACGGACGTCGGCGGGCTCATTCACGACTCGACCCTCGCGTTCTCCGGAGCCCCGGGAGTTCGCTGGCGCGTTCGGGTCGAACCGGAGGTGTTCGCCGAGGCGGACCCTCGGCTTCTGTCACGGGTGCTGTCGAACCTGATCGGCAACGCGGTCGAAGCGCTCGGCGGGATGCCGGGCGAGATCACGGTGTCCGCGGAGCGCCAGGACGGACGGATCGTCGTTTCCGTGGAGGACTCGGGGCCCGGCGTGCCGGCCCGCATCCTGCCGCGCCTTTTCGATCCGTATTTCTCCGCGAAGAGCGGCGGGACGGGGCTCGGGCTCGCGATCGCGAAAAAGATCGTCGAAGAGCACGGCGGGAAGATTGCCGCGGAGAACCGGCGCGGCGGCGGGTTCCGCGTGCGGTTCGACCTGCCGGAGGCGGCGACTTCTCGAGAGGCACCGGCGCTGTCGGTATGAGGGAACGATGAGACGCGCCCTCCGGTTCCTCGCGCTCGCCGTCGCTCTCTGCGCCGCTGCGGCGTGCTCGCGCCGCGCGCGCGGACCCGGCGCCCAGGAGGCGCTCCGCGGGGACGCGGTGTGGTTCGCGGATGGGATCGGAGAAGGGGACGCCGCGGTCGAGCAGACGCTTCTGTCGTTCCGGTGCGCGGCGGCCTTCGTCCCGGCTCGGCGTCTGACCGGCGGACCGACCGGTTGGGCTGGATCCGATCTTCCGGCGCCCGCGAGTCCGTTCCGCCAGGTTCCGGTCGTGCTCGTCATCGAAGCTCCGGCCGACCCGCTCGCCGGCACGACGGAGGAACAGCAGAAGACTCTCGGAGCCTTTCTCGCGAGGGAGGTTGCTTCCGCTATCGCCCGCGGCGCCGAGTTCGGGCCCGTGCGGGGCGTTCACCTGGACGTCCCGTTCCGGGCGGCGACAGCCGAGCCGCTCGCCGCGGCCCTCCGCGAGGCGCGCTCGCTTCTCGCAAACGAGCTCTCGCGCAAGGGCGATGCCGTCACGACTTCCGCGCGGGGACTCGCCCTGACGCTGTCGCTTCGCAGTCGCCCGCCGTCCGACAAGAAGGAGCAGGATGCGATCCGCGCCCTCACGTCGCGGACCGACGGGATCGTCGCCTTCGTGTTCGGCGGCGACAACGCCGCCGACCCGGCGTTCACCGATTCGCTCGGGAAGCCCTGGTGGTCCGGATACGACTCCCGGACGACGGGCACGGTTCGAAAAGCGACCGGCGAGCGGTCTGGCCGGGCGCCCGAATCGATGCTCGACCGGCTGACGGAAGACCCGCGGGGCGAACTGCGCCACGAGCTGCCGTGGAACGTCGCCAGCGGAGCGGAGTTCTCGCTCCAGGCGTCCCGGCCCATCCGGCTCGGGGCGCTCGCGCTTGCCGCGGGCGACTCGGTCGTGTTCTCCCAGCCGTCGCTTGCCGACCTCGTCCCGCGCCTTCGCGCCGTGCCGGCGGAACGGCTCGCGCGCGGGCGAGTCGTGGTCTTCGGGGAGACGTCCGACGCGGGCCGGGTCTTCCCCGTCGCGGCTCTCGCCGACGTACTCGCCGGTCGCCCGGCCGCCCCTGCGCTTCGGGCCTGGGTGGAGGAAGGAGACGGCTCGCGGCTCGTGCGGGTTGGGGCGGAGAACGCCTCACCCCACGCGTCGGCCGTCTCGCGGGTCGAGACCTGGATCGAGGTCGACCTCGCTCCGGCGCGGCTCGGGGACGTCGAACCGGGAGGGTTCGATCGCTGGGAGGCGTACGACGGGAAGGGCCTGCCCGTCTCACCCGGGCGCGCGAGCCGTTTGCGGCTCTACGAATCGTTCGTCGCTCCATTCGAGCGCTTCGAGCCGGCCCGGGTCCGCGTGCGGGGGAGCCTGCCGTCCCCCTGCTGTCCCGTGCGCGTCCGCGTCGTTCCGGCGTCCGGCGGAGAGGTGCAGACCGCCTGGGCGCTGCCGGGATCGGCGTCGGTCACGCCCTAAGACGGGAAACGGAATCGGGTAATGGAAGACGACGGAGGCCGCCTTTCGAGTGTTGCCCCCTTGCGTTTCCCGTTTTACGTTTTCCGCCCCGTTTCCCGCGCGAACGAGACGGCCCGGGCCACGGGACCGGAGGCGGCGAAGATGAGCGCGATCGCGAGAAGAGTCACGGCGGGGCGGTACGCGACGACCGCGAAGACGAGGGCGATCACCGGGAGAATCCAGGCGCGCCGCTGGCGCCGCAGGTCGAGGTCCTTGAAGGACCGATAGCGAAACGTCGAGATCATCAGGTAGGACAGGATCACCGTCAGCGCGAGAAGCCCCGTCATCCAGAAGCGCGACACGAGCCTCTCGGGGGTCGCCAGCACGAGGGTTGCGATCGTGCCCGCCGCGGCGGGGATCGGAAGCCCGATGAAGTACTTCTTGTCGGTGACGCGGGTCTGGATGTTGAAACGCGCGAGCCGCATCGAGCCGCACACGACGAAGAGAAACGACGCCATCCATCCGAGCCGGTGGAAGTCGGCGAGCCCCCACGAGTAGGCGAGGATCGCCGGCGCGATTCCGAACGACACGAGGTCCGCGAGCGAGTCGTACTCCTCGCCGAACCGGGAGGCGGAATTGGTCAGCCGGGCGATTCGGCCGTCGAGCATGTCGAGGACCGCGGCGGCAATGATGAGGATCGCAGCGGTCTGGAAGGTGCCTCGGATCGAGCACCAGACCGAAAGGTAACCGCAGAAGAGGTTCCCGACGGTAAAGAGCGTGGGAAGGATGAAGAGGCCCCGCGAGAGTCGCGCCCGGGCGCGCGCGCCGAGACGGCGTTGGCGGGAACCGGGGGCAGGCTCCGCGGAAGGGAAAAGGAGCGCGTTCTCGTCCTCCGGCTCCGACTTGCGCGTCACGTGCGTCCCCTCACGCCTTCCAGCGCGCGACGGCTGTACGCCCGGCCCGCACCTTCGCTCCGCGCGCGACAAGGATCTCGGCATCGTCCGGGATGAAGAGATCCACGCGGGAGCCGAGGCGGATCAACCCTATCCGCTGCCCGCGCCAGAGCCGCTCACCGACCCGCGGATAGAAGACGATCCTCCGCGCGAGCGCGCCCGCGATCTGCTTGAAAGTGACGGCTCCGCGCTCGCCCGACAGAGTGATCCGGTTCTGCTCGTTCTCGGTCGACGCCTTCTCCTGAAACGCGGCCCGCATTCTGCCGGCGACATATTCGTAATGGGAGACGAGGCCCTCGACCGGCGCTCGGTTCACGTGACAGTTGAAGACCGACATGAAGATCGAGAGCCGCCGGGAGGAGCCGGGCGGCGATTCGGGAGCCGGCCCGACGTTCAGGACGGTTCCGTCTGCGGGCGAGATGATCGTCTCTTCGCCCCCCTCGGGTACTCGCTCGGGGTCTCGGAAGAACGACAGGAGAAAGAGAGCGGCGGCGAAGAAGAAGAGGGCGCTGATCGTGTGCCCGGTCGCGGCGGCGATGACGGCGGCCGCAAGCGGAATCAGGATGAACGGCCATCCTTCGCGGGCGACGGGGATTCTCAGTGCGCGACTCCGGCGCGGTGGGTCCGAGCGATCAATTCCATTCGGTCCTTTATGACGAGCTTCTCCTTCTTGAGGCGCTTCTCCTCGACCTCCTCGTCCTCGGAAAGCCGTGGCTTCGCCGCGAGAATGTGCAGTCGCTCTTCGTGGGTGCGGTGCTCGTCGTGAAGCCGCCGGTACTCCGGGTCCAGGTCCGACAAGGCGTCCGTGGGATCGCTGTCCATTCGATCAGACCTCCTTTTGGGTTTTTCGGGGGGGAGAACGGCGGAGGGTCACGCCCGGAGTCTATCGGCCGCTCCGTCCGCTTTCAACCCGGTTCCGGATCCCGGTTCACGCGGCGGTGCTCAGCGCGGCAACCCCGGTGACGCTCACCGCGTCAACGCCGGTAACGCTCACCGCGTCACCGCCAGGACCAGGGCGAACGCGTCTTCTCCGTCCTGGTAGTAGTTCTTTCGCCGGAATGCCTCACGGAAACCGTAGGAACGATAGAACTCCCGGGCCGTCAGGTTCGAGACCCGCACCTCCAGGGTGACCGTCGCCCCCCCGGCGCCACGCGCCCGGCCAATTGCGTCCTCGATCAGCTGGCGCCCGTATCCCCGGTGCCGGACCCGGGAGTCGGTGGCGATCTTGTTGACGTGAAACTCCTCGTAGAGGGAAACGGCGAAGAGGTAGCCTCCGACCCGGGGTTCCGCCGCTTCGCCCCCGTCGAGGACGCGCGCGTATCGGTACGGCTCGCGGAGCTCGCTCGCGAAGAACTCGCGCTTCCAGGGGATCCGGAACGACTCGCTCTCGATCCGGGCGATCTCGTCCAGGTCTCCCGGCTGCGCGAATCGGATCGCGTACGGAGAGACAACCTGCGGCTTACGGAGCGCCATGCTTCTCTTCTGCCGCGCTCGGGCGGGAGTAGATCCCCTCGAGGCGCGACTGCCGCTCTCGACCGGGTGCGCGCGATACGGCGAGCGCCAGCGCCCGTGACGGAGAGGTCTCGGGTCGGACATCCCCGGCGGTGAGGAGATCCGGCGGCAGGGCGACGGTCGGGATGCCCGCCGCCCGCACCCGGGCCTCCTCGAGAGTCAGTCGGACGGTCGGCTCCTCCGGGCGGGCCCGCGCGCCGTCAAGGGTGAAGACTCCGAGGACGACCTCGCCGCGCCCCGCGTCAAGCAGAGCGGCGACTCGCGTGTGCCCGCTGGGCCGCAGAGTCTCGGCGAGGGCCTCGAGCGTGGGAACGACCTCGACGGGAACTCCCGCCGCTCGACCAAGCGCCCAGGCCGTCGCCAGCCCGACGCGCAGCCCGGTGAACGAGCCCGGACCGGCGCAGACCGCGATCCGGTGGCACGCGGAGAGCGTCGTCCCGGCGGCGGCGAAACACCGCGCGATGGCGGGAAGGAGCTCCTCCGAGGCGCGCCGATCGTCGGGCAGCGCCTCTTCGCGGACCCCGCTCGGGGCGAGCAGAGTCACCGAAGGAAAGGGGCTCGCAGTGTCGATCGCGAGAATCTGCATTCGGAATCTTTCGACTGCGGCCCTCCGACGACGGGCCTTCACCCAGGAAAAAGCGACCGCAAGTATGCTAGCACCCGGTTGAGCTCCACCCCTCCACGCGTCACGCCGATGCTCCGGCAATACTTCGAAATGAAGAGCCGGTTTCCGGACGCGATTCTCTTCTACCGGATGGGGGACTTTTACGAAATGTTCTTCGACGACGCACGCGAGGCGGCGCCTCTTCTCGGCATCGCCCTGACCGCGCGTCACCGCAACTCCGACATCGAGGCGCCCATGTGCGGCGTTCCGTGGCACAGCGCCGACCAGTACATCGCGCGGCTCGTCGCGGCCGGCCGCAAGGTAGCAGTGTGCGACCAGGTCGAGGACCCGAGGGCGGCCAAGGGGCTCGTCAAGCGCGACATCACGCGGATCGTTACCCCCGGAACGGTACTCGACCCCCAGGCACTTCTCCCCGACGCCCCGTGCTACTTCGCCGCGCTCGATCCGGGCGAGGGGGACCCCGGCGACTGGGGGATCGCTTTCCTCGACCTCTCGACCGGGCGGTTCCACGCCGGGCGCCTGCCCCCTTCCCGGCTCCGGGAAGCCTTCGCTCTGTTCCGCCCGCGCGAGGCGCTCGCCCCCGAAGGCAGCGTCTTGCCGTTCACGCCGGACGTTCCGATCACCCGGCGGCCGGCGGAGTGGTTTGCTCGCGCGCGCTCCTCCGAGAGCTTTGCGAACCTTTCCTCTTCCGACGGGGGAACGCTCGGCGCGGCCGCCGCAGCCCGCGCCTACGCGTCGGAGATGAGGCCCCGCGGACTTCCGCACGTGCTCGAGCCGGAACCGCTGCGGTTCGACGAGCGGATGAGGCTGGACGCGGCCGCGATCGCGACGCTCGAGCTCTTCGAATCCTCCTCGGGCGACTCGCGGGTCAGCCTCTGCTCGCTGCTCGACCGGACTCGCACACCCATGGGCGCCCGGGCGCTCAAGGAGGCGATCTCGCAGCCGTCACTCGACCCCGTCGAGCTCGAGAACCGTTGGGACGCCGTCGAAGAGCTCGTCGCGAAGCCGGACGCGCGCGCGGAGCTCCGGAAAGAGCTCGACGAGATCGGGGATCTCGAGCGGCAGTTCGCGCGCATCGCGATCGGCAACGCCGGCCCGCGGGAGGTCGCCGCGTGGGCATCCGGGCTGCGCCGGGTGCCGCGGCTCTCCGCGGCCGGACAGCCTCTCGCTTCCCCTCGCCTCCGGCGGCTTCTCGACGGAATCCCGGATACGTCCGACCTCGTCCGGCGAGTCGAGGACACTCTCGCGCCCGACCCTCCGGCGCTCGCGTCGGCCGGCTCGGTGATTCGCCCGGGCGCCGACGCCGAGCTCGACTCTCTGCGGGAGCTGCGTCGCGGCGCTCAGACCGCGCTCCTCGCCATCGAGGCGGAGGAGCGCCGCCGCTCCGGCATCGCGACGCTGAAGGTCCGTTTCAACCGCGTCTTCGGCTACTCGCTCGAAGTCGGCGCCGCACACCGGGACCGCGTCCCCGCAGACTGGATCCGGCGGCAGTCCCTCGCGAACGCGGAGCGGTTCGTCACCCCCGCGCTGAAGGATCTCGAGGAGAAGATCCTCGGGGCGGAAGAGCGAATCGGCGAGATCGAGAGCCGCCTCTACACCACGCTTCTCGGAGAGCTCGCGACGGGCGCGGGGCGCGTTTCCCGCACGTCGACGGCGGTAGCGGGCGTGGACCTTTCCGCTGCATTCGCCGAAGTCGCGCACTCCGGGCGCTGGGTCCGGCCGACGCTCTCTGCAGCCCGGCGGCTCTCCATCGTCGACGGCCGACACCCGCTCGTCGAGGAGTTCCGGCGCGAAGATCCGTTCGTTCCGAACGACTGCGACCTCTCGCCCGATCGGCGGATCGTCGTCCTGACCGGGCCCAACATGGGGGGCAAGTCGACGTACTTGAGGCAGGTTGCGACGATCGTGCTTCTCGCGCAGGCGGGTTCCTTCGTTCCCGCTCGCAAGGCGGAGTTCTCGCCCGTCGACCGAATCTTCACGCGCGTGGGCGCCGCCGACCACCTCTCGCGCGGCGAGTCCACGTTCATGGTCGAGATGCTGGAAGCGGCGGCGATCGTCCGGGACTCGAGCCCGGCGAGCCTCGTGCTCCTGGACGAGGTCGGCCGCGGCACGTCGACCTTCGACGGACTCTCGATTGCCTGGGCGCTCGTCGAGCACCTTCACGACTCGCCGGAGAAGAGCGGCTTCGTGCTGTTCGCGACTCACTACCACGAGCTCACCGAAATCGCGCTCGTCAAGCCGGCCGTGTCGAACGCGACGATGGCGGTAAAGGAGGTGGGCGGGCGCGTCGTCTTCCTGAAGAAGGTCGTGCCGGGCGCCGCCGACCGTAGCTACGGCATCCAGGTCGCGGAGCTCGCGGGGCTTCCGTCCTCGGTCACCGCGCGGGCGCGCGAGGTCCTTTCCAACCTGGAGAAGCAGGAGCTCGACGTCCATGGCGCGCCGGTCCTCGCTCGCCGGGCGGGGGAGAGCGCCGGGGAGGGCCAGCTCCTCCTCTTCTCGGCCTCCGAGGAGCTCGTGCTCGAGAAGCTGCGGGAAGCCGACCTCGACCGGCTCACTCCGATCGCCGCGCTCGGACTGCTCGCCGCCCTTCAGGATCGGCTCAAGGGGTGACCGCGGCGGCCTCCCGGCTCTTCGGCGTCGGGCTCTCGGGGCCGGTACTCGAGGCGAGAGAGAGGGCGATACTCGAGGAGCGGCCCCCGGGCGCCGTCATCCTCTTTCGCCGGAACATCGAAACCGAGGACGAGCTCTCCCGGCTCGTTGGCGAGATCCGAGCGCTGCCCGGCCGACCCCTCCTCTTCGTCGACCAGGAGGGCGGTCCCGTCGACCGGCTCCGCGACCTCGCCGGCCCCTTCCCTTCGTTCCACGCATCGGCCCGCGCCGGCGTGGCGCGACGCGCGGGAGAGCTCGCCGGCCGGGCGTGTGCTCTCCTCGGCTTCGACGTCGATCTCGCCCCCGTCGTGGATCGAAGGTTGCCCGGGGCGGGCGAGTCCGTCCTCGGAGAACGCGCCGCCTCGGCGGACCCGGATGAGATCGTCGCCGCGGGCCGCGATTTCTTGGACGGCCTCCACGCGCACGGGGTGGGCGGCTGTCTGAAGCACTTCCCGGGGCTCGGCCGCGCGCGGTTCGACACGCACCAACATCTTCCCGTCCTTCCCGACGAGCGGCCGGAGCTCGAAGAGGATCTCCGCCCCTTCCGGGCGCTCCAGGAGTTCGCGGGAGCGGTCATGGTCTCCCACGCGGCGAGCGAGCGCGATCCGGTTCCCGCGTCTCTCTCCCGCGACATCGCCACTCGCCTCCTGCGAGACGGACTCGGCTTCCTGGGAGCGGCCCTCTCGGACGACCTCGAAATGGGAGCGCTCGCGCGATTCGGCGGCCTCCCCGAACGATCCGCAGCGGCGGCAAACGCCGGTTGTGACCTCGTCTTCGTTTGCTCCCGCATCGAGGAGTATCCGGCGTGCGTGGAAGCGGTCGAGCGCGGCGTCTCGGAAGAGCGGCGAGACGAAGCGCTCCGTCGTGTCGAGACCTATCGCGAACGGCTGAGAGCGCTCCGGCTTGCCGCACCTTCGCCCGACGGCTCCCTCGAGGTGCTCAGCGCGGACGTCGCGAAGCTTCGCTCGCGGATACCCGACCGCCGAGCGCGGTAAGCGCTCAGAAAGCCGGCGCGGTAAGCGCTCAGAAAGCCGGCGCGGAAAGCTTCAGAAAGGCACGTCGTCGTCGTACGCTGCGACCGGCTCGGCGGCCTCACTCTGTTCCTTCGGCGCACGGGGCTGCGCCGAATCCGACCGCGGCGGGGGAGAAAGCATGACGACGTTGTTCGCCTTGACCTCCGTCTTGTATCGCTTCTGCCCGTTCTGGTCCTCCCAGCTCCGGGTCTGAAGGCTGCCTTCGACGTAGACCATCTTTCCCTTGTGCAGGTACTCGCCGCAGATCTGCGCGAGCCGCTCCCACGCGACGACGTCGTGCCACTCGGTGCGCTCCTGCTTCGCGCCCGAGGCGTCCTTCCAGGTGGTGGTCGTCGCGACCGAGAAACGCGCGAGGGAAGTCCCCTGAGGAGTCGTGCGGATCTCCGGGTCCTTGCCGAGGTTGCCGATCAGAATTACTTTGTTGACACTGGCCATGTGTTTCCACTCCTTTCAAGTGCCTCGAAGAATATCTCTCTTCGCGACAAATGATGTCCGAGCGGAAGGCTCTTACAATGCGGGGAAGTCGATGGATCGCCGGAGTTGAGCGAGGCCCCGCTACCAACGGACGACGCCCGCGGGAGTCTCGTCCGCTCCGCCTCGGTCATCACGCTCCTGACGCTCGCGTCGCGGGTCACCGGATACTTCCGGGACCGGACGATCGCGACAGTTTTCGGCGCGAGCGCGGCGAGCGACGTCTTCTACACGGCCTACCGGATCCCGAACATGCTGCGGCAGCTCGTCGCCGAGGGTGCCCTGCCGGGCGTCTTCATCCCGGCCTACGCGGAGAAGCGCAAGGACGGCTCCGCGGAGGACGCGCGGATGTTCGCCGCGCGCATCCTCTCGGCGCTGACGCTGATCGTCTCCGCGATCGTCGTCGCCGGCATCGCTTTCGCGCCCGCGATCGTTCGCCTGCTCGCGGAAGGCTTCCTCGCGACGCCCGGGAAGCTCGAGCTGACGGTTTACCTGACGCGGCTCATGTTCCCGTACCTCTCCTTCATTTCGATCGCCGCATTGCTGCAGGCGGTGCTGAACGCCCACGGCCGCTTCGCCGTCTCCGCGATGTCGCCCATTCTTCTGAACCTCGCGATCATCCTCGCCGCGGTTCTGCTTGCGCCGCAATTCGAGGAGCCCACCGTCGCTCTCGCGATCGGCGTCCTCGCGGGCGGCGTCCTCCAGATGGGTATCCAGATCCCCTTCGTGAGGCGCCTCTCCGCGATCGGGAAGTGGAGCCTCCGCCTGTCGGACCCGGCCGTGCGGGCAGTTTTCGTCCTCCTGCTGCCTCGCCTCTTCGGGTTTGGCATCTACGCGATCAACAACGCTCTTTCGAGCCGGTTCGCCTCGCAGTTCGGGGACGGCGCGGTCTCGTATCTCACGTTCGGAAACCGGGTGATCGAGCTCGTCCGGGGCGGCTTCGTGATCTCGATCTCGACAGCGATCCTGCCACTTCTCGCGCGACAGGCCCTCGAGGACGACCCGCGCTCGTTCAAGGACACTCTGCGCTTCGGGCTGCGACTCGTTGCCTTCGTGACGGTGCCGTGGGCGGTGGGGCTCACGGTGCTGCGCGAGACAGTCATCGCCGCGCTCTTTCAGGGGGGACGCTTCGGCGCCGACGCGACATCCGCGACCGCCGAGACGCTCGCCTTCTACGCGATCGGCCTCTTCTTCATCTCTTCGAACGGCCTCCTCGTGTTCGCCCACTACGCCCGGAAAGACACGCGGACGCCGGTCCTGTGCGCAACGGCTGACCTCGCCGTGTTCGTCGCCGTTTCGCTCGCGCTCCAACCATGGGGCGTCGCGTCCGTCGCGTTCGCGACCTCCTGCGGAGCGACGGCGAACTTCATCCTTCTCCTCACCTTCCTGCGCCGCCGGGAGGGGCGGCTCGGCCTCCGAGAGGTGGCGCTCTCGCTCGGCCGCGTTCTCGCGGCGGCCGCGGTGATGGCCGTGTCCGTCGGCTATCTGGCGAGTCGGACGCTCGTTGCGCACCCTCCCCGGGGGACCGGAGAGCGTTTCCTTTTTCTGATCGCGGCAACGCTCGTGGGGGCCGTCGTGTACCTGGCGGTCGCCCTTCTCGTCCGATCGACGGAGCCGCGGGAATTCCTGCGGCTCCTCGTCGCGCGGCGGGCGAGCCGTGCGGGTCCCGCCCCGCCGTGAGGCTAGTAATCCAGCGGGTCTCAGAGGCCGAGATTCGCGTGCGCGGCGAGACGGTCGCCCGGATCGGGCCGGGCTTTCTCGTTCTGCTCGGTGCCGTGGAGGGGGACACTCCGGCCGCCGCCGACGAGGCGGCCCGCAAGGTCACCGGACTGCGCGTGTTCGAGGACGAGGGCGGCCGGATGAACCGGGATCTCGCGGCGGTCGGAGGAAGCGTCCTCGTCGTGTCGCAGTTCACGCTCGCCGCGGACCTCTCGCGCGGCCGGAGGCCCGGCTTCGAGAAGGCGCTGACCGGGGACGCGGCGCGTCCGCTCTACGAACGCTTCGTCGAGGCGCTGCGGGCCGCCGGCGTCCCGGTCGAGACGGGAGTCTTCGGCGAGTGGATGCAGGTTTCGCTCGTCAACGACGGGCCAGCGACGTTCCTCCTGGAGACGTGAGCCGTCCTAGATTACGCGGATCGGCACCGTCGTAAAGCAGAGCAGGAAGGCCGCGAGGCAGGCGAGAGCGAGAAGCCTGTGTCCGAACGCGAGCTTCTCATCATCGTTCTCCACGGGCGGATGCGTGACCCCGAGGAAGATCGCCGTGAAGAGGGCGAAGAACGCCCACACGGGCCCCTGCGCGGCGGAGAGGACCGCCACGAACAGAACCGCGTAGGAAATGATCGGCTGCCGCCGGCCGAAGGCCGCGCGCGCGACGTGCCCGCCGTCGAGCTGTCCGATCGGGAGCAGGTTCAGCGCCGTAACGAGCATTCCGAACCATGCGGCCATGAAGGCGGGATGCTCGTGGACGGTCGCGCTCGTGTACCGTCCGGCGCCCGTCAGGTCCTGCGCAAACCGGACGATGATCGGGTATTCGAAGAGAACCGACCCGGGGGCGACCATGCGTTCGACCGGCCGCGCCCGAGTAACGCCGTAGAGCAGGAAGGGGATCGCCGTCAGGAACCCGGCAAGCGGTCCGGCCGCGCCGATCTCGAGAAGCGCCCGTTTGTCCCGAATCGGCTCCTTGATGCGGATCAACGCGCCGAAAGTGCCGATGAGGTTCGGAATCGGTGCCGGCAGGAAGTACGGAAGGGTAGCGGCGATTCCGTGCCGGCGGCAAAGCGCGTAGTGACCGAGCTCGTGAACTCCGAGAATAATGAGGAGTGGAACCGAGAAGGTGACACCGTCGAAAAAGCTTCCGCCTCGAAGCGGGCCGCCCCCCTCGCTGAACACGGCGCCCCCGAAAAGGGTCGTTGTGCCGAACGTCAGAACGAGCAGAAGAAGGTGGAAAAGCGGGTGCTCCGGAATCTTCCATCGGCGGGCGCGCTCCCATCGGGGTGGAGCCGCAAAGGGTTCGGAAGGCGGCGGAGCGCCGGCGGGATCCACGCGCGGCTTATATCAGGGGAGCAAAGGAAATTCCGTCGAAGTCAGCGCCCTCACCCCGGCCCTCTCCCAGCGGGAGAGGGAGAAGATCACGGCAAGTCCCTCAGATCCTTTCCCGGCTTGAAGCGGATCGTGTTGCCCGGAGGGATCGTGACCTCGACCCCGGTCTTCGGATTCCGGCCGATACCGCGCTTCCGCCGTTTCACCTGGAAGACCCCGAAGCCCCGAAGCTCGATCCGGTCACCCGCGCCGAGCGCCGAGCGCATCGACTCGATCACCGTCTCGACCGCGATCGCGGCTTTGGCGCGAGGGACCTTGGCGAGGTCGACGACGAGGTCGACGATGTCCGCTTTGATCATGCCCCCTCCGGAAATCGGCGCTCATTATATCTCTGAGTCCGCACTACTTCGGGGGCCGCGTCCCAACTCTGGGCCGGAGACGAGGGACTTGGGACGCCGGCACGTGAGGGCCGGGTGCGCATGCTACATTCGCCGGGCATGAAGAGGCCCGCCGCGGCGTTTCATCCCTCGTGACCAGGCGTTTCGCGGCCCTCGGCCTTGCCCTTTCTCTGTTCTGTGCGTCCGCGGGCGCGGCCGATCTCCGCGAGAGTCGCAAGGCGTTCCTTCGGGCCCGCGCGGCGATGGGCGAGGGCAACTACCAGCAGGCTCTCGAGCTTTACAGGAAGGTCATCGAGCTCGTTCCGCAGGACGCCGTCGTGCGCTTCGAGTACGCTCAGCTTCTTCGGGACTTGAACGTCGCCGATGAGGCGATGAAGCAGGCCCGAGAGGTCGTCCGCCTCGATCCGAAACTCGTCGAGGGCCGTCGGCTCCTCGGTGGCCTCGAGCTCGCGGCCGCCGAGCGAGACCCTTCGCGACTGGACGTTGCAATCGCGGAGCTCGAGGAGGCCAGGAAGCTCGCGCCCGGGGACCCTTCGATCGCGGCGCCGCTCGCCCGAGCCCTCCTCGCCCGCGGCCGGTCCGCCGACGCGGTCCGCGTCCTGGAGGAAACGGGCGAGGCGGGGGGTCACCCCGCGATCGTTCGTCTGACCGCGGAGGCGAAGGCAAAGAGCGGGCGCGTGAAGGAGGCGGAAGCGATCTATCGTGCGCTCCTCGAGGCGAACCCGCAGGACCGCGAGACCGCGGCGGCTCTCATCGACCTCTACGAGGAGGACGACCGGCTCGACCGCGCTCTCGAGCTCCTGCAAATGATCGAGAAGCTGGATCCGGAGAATCCCGCCATCCCGGAGCGGATCACGCTCGATCTCGCGCGGGCTGGACGCTTCGCCGAGGCCGAGCGACGCGCTCGCGACCTCGCGGCCCGGCGGCCGGAGAACCGCGCGATCCGCCGTCTTCTCTCCCAGGTGCTCTTCGAAAAGGGAAGCTCGCCGGAGGGGGAGAAGATCCTCCGGGCTCTCGTCGCGGAAGACCCGGACGACGAGGCCACCCGCCGCGCTCTCGTCGGCGAGCTGCTGCGGGAGCGGCGCTTCTCGGAGGCGCAGACTCTCATCCAGGAAGGGCTCCGGCGCGGCGCCGACGATCCTCGGAAGATCCCGGCACGCGAGGCGGCGAACGTGGAGCTCGGCTACCTCGCGTTTCTCCAGAAGGACTACGCGCGGGCGCGTCAGATCCTCGCTCCCCTGGCGGTCAAGCAGGGCGCGGTGAACGGGAGGGCGCTGCGGATCTTCGCGGGAGCCGCGCGGGACGGAGAGGACTCCGCGGCCGGGCTCGAGGTCGCGCGCGCCGCAGCATCCGCGGAGCCGGACAGACCGGAGTGGGCAGCGCTCGTCGCCGAGTTCCAGCGGCGCGCCGGAAACGGCACGAAGTCGGAGGAGACGCTCGCGAAGCTCGCGGCGTCGCCGAACCCGGAGGACGTGCTCGCGGCGGCGGACGTGTACACGCGCGTCAAGGATTTCGCGGCGGCCACCCGGGTCGCGCGCGAGGCCTCCCGCCGGTTTCCGGAAAGCTCGGAAGCGCTTTTTCGCCTCGGCGCCTCTCTCGAGCGCGCGGGCGCGACCGGCGAGGCGGAGAAGGCGTTCGAGCAGCTCCTCGCCCGACGGCCGAACGATTCGGCGGCGCAGAACTACCTCGGATACATGTGGGCGGATCGCGGGATCCGGCTGGAGGAGGCGCGTGAGCTTCTCGAGAAGGCTGTCGCCCGCGAGCCTCGCAACGGCGCCTACCAGGACTCTCTCGGCTGGGTGTACTTCCGCCTCGGACGGCTCGAGAAGGCGCAGACTCACCTCGCCGCGGCCAAGCAGCGCGAGCCCGACGATCCAACGATCGAGGAGCACCTGGGCGACCTCTCGGAACGGCAGGGCGATAGAGCGAAAGCGATCGCCCACTGGGAGCGCGCGCTCGCCCTCAAGCACGAGGAGCCGAACAAGGTTCGGCAAAAGCTCGCTCGTCTGGCAGGGAAGACATCGGGACGGCGGTAGGGGAAGTCCGAA
>JBKJVY010000359.1:0-2979 GCA_046717185.1 Thermoanaerobaculia bacterium | reverse complement strand
GAGGGATCGAGGAGGTTTCGTTTTTGGCGCGTTACACCGAATCGGTATGCCGGCTCTGCCGGCGAGAGGGAATGAAGCTGTTCCTGAAGGGGGACCGCTGCTTCAAGGACAAGTGCGCCATCGAGCGGCGCAACTACCCGCCCGGCCAGCACGGGCGGCGTCGGAGCAAGCTCCTCGGATACGGAATCCAGCTTCGCGAGAAGCAGAAGGTCAAGCGCATCTACGGACTGCTCGAGCGGCCGTTCCGGCTCACGTTCCAGCGAGCGGAGCGGCGCAAGGGCATCACCGGCGCGAACCTTCTTCAGGAGCTCGAGCGCCGTCTCGACAACGTCGTTTACTCGCTCGGCTTCGCGGCGTCGCGGGCGCAGGCGCGACAGCTCGTCCGCCATGGTCACGTGACCGTCAACGGCCGGAAGGTGACGATCCCGTCCGCAAGGGTTTCCAAGGGATACGTCGTCGCAATCAAGGACAAGAGTCGCTCAAACGAGCAGATCAAAGCTTCGGTCGAAACCGCGCGCGCGCGCGGGGTGCCGGCCTGGCTAGACCTCTCGCCGGAGACCTTCAGTGGAACGGTCCTCGAGTTGCCGAACCGGGAAGACATCAAGCTGCCCATTCAAGAGCAGCTGATCGTCGAGCTGTACTCGAAGTAGCGCATGGGGACAGGTTTTAACCTGTCCCCTCCAGGAGAAAAACATGACGCTCTGGAAGGGTTTTCAAAAGCCGAAGCGGTTGGATTTCGAGCCCGAAACGCTCACCGCCACGTACGGAAAGTTTTATGCTCAGCCGTTCGAACGGGGCTTCGGCACCACGATCGGCAACGCCCTGAGGCGGGTTCTTCTGTCCTCGATCGAGGGGGCCGCGATCACAGCCGTCAAGATCGAGGGGGTGCTGCACGAGTTCTCCTCGCTGCCGGGGGTGGTTGAGGACGTGACGGACATCATCCTCAACCTGAAGCAGATCCCGATCAAAATGCACACGACGGAAGAGAAGCTTTTGACCCTCGACATCACCCGCAAGGGGAAAGTGACGGCGGCGGACGTGCAGGGGGACCCAACGATCGACATCCTCGAAGCGGACGCTCCGATCGCCACGCTCTCGGAGAACGGCAAGCTCCAGATGGAAATGCGAGTGTCGATGGGCCGAGGGTACGTCTCGGCGGACAAGAACTTCGATGAAGACATGGGGATCGGCTACATCCCGATCGACTCCGTGCATTCGCCGGTGCGCCGCGTCAACTACCATGTGGAGGCCGCGCGCATCGGGCAGGCCACCGACTACGACCGGCTCGTGCTGGAAGTGTGGACAAACGGGACCGTTTCGCCGGCCGACGCCGTCGGCCTCGCGGCGACGCTCCTGCGCGACCACCTGACGATCTTTGTGAACGCAGAAGTCGAGACGGCTCTCGAGGGGGAGGGCGTCGGCGAGCTCCCGGAGAACCTGGCCGAGTACCTGAACAAGTCGGTCGACGAACTGGAGCTGTCGGTCCGCAGCGCAAACTGCTTGAAAAACGCGGGCATCCGGACTATCCGGGAGCTCGTTCAGAAGAGTGAGAAGGACATGCTCGAAACGAAGAACTTCGGCCGGAAGTCGCTGAACGAGATCCGCGACATCCTCCGCCCGATGGGTCTTTCGCTCGGCATGGAACTCGAGACGGCCGAGGCCAGGAGCGAGTAGTCATGCAGCACAACCGGGCCGGGCGAAAGCTTCGGCGAACGACCGCGCATCGGCTGGCGATGTTTTCGAACCAGCTCGCGTCCCTGATGACGCACGAGAGGATTCAGACCACCATCTCGAAAGCGAAGGAGCTGCGCCCGCTCGCCGAGCGCCTCATCACGACCGCCAAGAAGGACGACCTCGCGGCGCGGCGCCGCGTCTACCAATGGATCCCGGACCACCTGACGGTCAAGAAGGTCTTCGAGACCCTCGCCCCCCGGTTCGTGGATCGGCCCGGAGGCTACACGAGGATCCTGAAGCTCGGCGCGCGTCGGGGGGACGCGGCCGAGGCCGCGATCCTCGAGTTCGTGGACTTCAAATTCAAGCCGAAAGAGAAGGGCCCGCGCAAGGAGTCGATGTCCGACCGCGCCCGTCGCATGTCGGGGGGCCGGGTCGAGACGGTTCGCAAGCAGAAGGCGGACGCCGAGGGTGAGGGCTCCGGCGAGGAAGCTCCGAAGAAGCCGGCCCGGAAGGGGCGTGAGGGCCGCGGAGGCTCGAAAGCCGCTCGGCCGGCCTCGCGGAAGGGGCCGAGCCGGACCGGTCCGTCGAAGCGGGGAGCCTGAGACGGTCGATCGTCGGCTGCGTCGAGCTCGGATTGCCGCCCTCCTCTGGGGCGGCTTTCTTTTTGTCCTGACGTCGTGGCCGAACCCTCCCTCCCCGGACGCCGGAGGGTTCCCGCTCGACAAGCTGACCCACTTTTCGCTCTACGGCGTCGAGGCCTTTCTGCTGTATCGCGCAATCGGATGGAAAGGGCGAACGGGCTTCGCCTGGTCGCGAGTCCTTGCGATCGTCGGAACGATGGCACTGTGGGGAGCGCTCGACGAGGCCCACCAGGAGTGGATTCCCGGAAGGAGGATGGATTCCGCCGACCTCGCTGCGGATGTCACAGGGGCCGCCGTAGGATCGCTCAGCGCCGGGATCGCGCGCGGGCGCCGTCGGTCCTGTGTCACGCCATAGCTACGACAGACGCTAGCGGAGGTGACAGGCCGCCAGGTGCCCGGTTCCCTTCGCCTCGAGCGGCGGGACCACCCGCCGGCAGAGGTCCTGGACCTCAGGGCAGCGTGGAGCGAACGGGCAGCCTTCGATCGATTTGATCGGGGAAGAAAGCTCTCCGGCCAGCCGGGTCCGTTTCCTTCGGGCGGCGGGGTCCGCGAGGGGCACCGAGGAGAGGAGAGCCTGCGTATAGGGATGGAGGGGGGATTCCATCAGGCGCCCGGTCTCGGCCTCCTCGACGATCCGGCCCAGGTACATGACGGCCACGCGGTC
>JBKJVY010000358.1:0-2895 GCA_046717185.1 Thermoanaerobaculia bacterium | reverse complement strand
CAGACCGTCGTCGCGTTCGCCGCCGAGACCGAGGACCTCGAGGCCCGGGGCCGCCGGAAGATGGACGCGAAGGGCGCCGACCTCGTCGTCGTCAACGACGTCGGCCGCCCGGACACAGGCTTCGAGGCGCCGGACAACGAGGTGATCCTGCTCTCGCGCGGTGCGGCGGAGCCGGTCTCCCGTCGCAGCAAGCGGGAGGTGGCCGAGCGCGTCTGGGACGCGGTGCTGCGAGTGAGAAAGGCGGGTTCCGAGCGGTCGGTCCTCCGCTGAGAATCGAGAACCGAGAACTTCTCTGTTCTATCCTTCGGGGCGATGCCCGAAGGACGACCCGATCGCTCGCTCGCCCACGAGCTCGAGTACTTCCGTGACCTCGGCATTCGCGAGGTCTTCGTGTCCTCGGGAATGCCTCCGATGCCAAACCTCGCCTCACTCCAGAAATACATGCACGAATGCGCGCGCTGCAAGCTCTCGGGCTCGCGTCAGCGCATCGTCTTCGGCTCCGGTAATCCGAACGCCGACTTGATGTTCGTCGGCGAGGCGCCCGGCCGGGAGGAGGACGAGCAGGGCATTCCGTTCGTCGGCGCGGCCGGCCAGCTGCTTTCCAAGATCATCGAGGCGATGGGGATGAAGCGGGAGGAGGTCTTCATCGTGAACACCGTCCTCTGCCGACCCCCCAGCAACCGAAACCCGGAGCCGGACGAGGTCGCGTCCTGCCGCCCTTTCCTCCGGGAGCAGATCCGTCTCGTAGCGCCGCGCGTCATCGTAACGCTCGGGACGTTCGCCGCGCACGCGATCCTCGAGACCGACGAGCCGATCTCCCGGCTGCGCGGCCAGTGGCAGGCGGCGCACGGCGCCCGCGTGATGCCGACCTTTCATCCCGCCTACCTCCTCCGGTCTCCGCAGCACAAGAAGGACGTCTGGGCGGACATGCAGAACGTGCGCGACTACCTGGCCGGAAGACCGGGGGAGTAGGAGCGGCGTCGTGCCCCTCCCCTCCGGTTTCCGGCTCGGACCGTACGAAGTCGCCGAGCCGCTCGGCGCCGGGGGCATGGGTGAGGTGTACCGCGCGCGGGACACGCGGCTCGAGAGAGACGTGGCCGTCAAGGTCCTTCCCGAGTCGCTCCTTTCCGACGCTCAGGCGCTCGCGCGTTTCGAGCGGGAGGCGAAGCTCGTGGCGGCCCTCTCCCACCCGAACATCCTCGCGATCCACGATGTCGGCCGCGAAGGAGACGTCTCCTACGCGGTGACGGAGCTTCTCCAGGGGGAGACGCTGCGCGAACGGATCGGCGCCGGAGGAGTGAGCCTCCGAAAATCCGTCGAGTACGGCCGGCAGATCGCGCGCGGGCTCGCCGCCGCGCACGCGCGGGGAATCGTCCACCGCGATCTCAAGCCCGAGAACGTCTTCGTCACGACGGACGGTCACGTGAAGATCCTCGACTTCGGGCTCGCGCGGCAGGAGGCACGGGCTCCCGCGCCGGGCGCGAGCGCGGAGGCCACGATCGCGCGCACGATGCCGGGGACCGTGCTCGGCACGGTCGGTTACATGTCGCCGGAGCAGGTGCGCGGCGAGCCGGCCGACCATCGCACGGACGTCTTCTCGTTCGGCTGCGTCCTCTACGAGCTTCTCTTCGGGGAGCCGCCGTTCCGGGCCGAGACCGACGTCGAGACGATGACCGGAATCCTGCGCGAGGACCCGCCGGCGCTCCAGCGGAAGGGCGCCGTTCCGGGCGAGCTCGTCCGGGTCGTCGCCCGCTGCCTGGAGAAGAAGCCGGAAGAACGGTTTCAGTCCGCGAGCGATCTCGCGTTCGTGCTCGGGATGCTCGGGCTCGAGCCGGTTAGCGAGCCCTCCGGCGGTTCGTCGGCCGACTCGCGAAAGCAGCCGTCCAGCGCGTCTTCGCGAACGGTCTCCGATTCCTCCCGGGCGTCGATCGCGGTTCTTCCCTTCCGCAACATGAGCCCGGACAAGGAGAACGAGTACTTCAGCGACGGCATCACGGAAGAGATCATCAATGCCCTGACGAAGGTCGAGGCGCTGCGCGTCGCGTCCCGCACATCCGCGTTCGCCTTCAAAGGACGGGACGAGGACATCCGGAAGATCGGCGAGCAGCTCGGCGTCCGGACGGTTCTCGAGGGGAGCGTCCGTCGCGCGGGCTCGAGGCTTCGCATCGCCGCGGAGCTCGTGAACGTCGCCGACGGCTATCACCTCTGGTCGGACCGGTACGACCGCGAGATGGCCGACATCTTCGCGATTCAGGACGAGATCGCGCTCGCCATCGCCAACACGCTGAAGGTGCGGCTCCTCGCGGCCGACGAAGGCGCGCTCGTCTCGCGGGCGACGGAAGACGTCGAGGCGTACAACCACTACCTGAAGGGGAAGTACTTCTTCAACCGGCGCGTCCCCCGAGAGGCCATCTCGGAGTTCGAGCAGGCGATCGCGCGGGACCCGGGCTACGCGCCCGCCCACACCGGTCTCGCGGACGCGTACTGCATCTTCGGCTTCTACGGCGGGATCCCGACGCTCGACGCGTTCGCGAAGGCGCGGGCCGCAGCCTCCCGGGCGCAGGAGCTCGAGCCCGACTCGGCCGAAACTCACCTGGCGCTCGGCCTCGTCGAGCACTACTTCGGCTGGGACTTTGAGCGCGAGGACCGGGAGTTTCTTCGTGCGATCGAGCTCGCGCCACGATCGGCGGCCGCCTACTCCTGGCTCGCCCTGAAGCGGACCTTTCTGGACGACCCGGTCGACGCCCGTCGGCTCGCCCTGAAGGCCCGGGAGCTCGAGCCTCTCTCACCCAACGTTCAGACGAACGTCGCCTGGACGTACTTCGTGGGGCGTCGTCACGACGAGGCCGAGCGGGAGCTCTCCCGGGCACTGGAGCTCGATCCGGACGCGCTCTA
>JBKJVY010000357.1:0-14559 GCA_046717185.1 Thermoanaerobaculia bacterium | reverse complement strand
GACCGACGGCAGCTCCTCGGTTACTGCTACCTCTGGCGCCGCCTCGGCCACGCTCACGTCGCCGGAGCGCTCGTCTACGTCGACATCGCGACCGGCGAGGAGCTGTCACTGGCGGTCCCCTATGACGACGAGCAGTTCGACCGCGACGTCGAAGCTCGGCTTCACGCGCTTCTCCGCATCTGGAAGGCCCGCGCTGCGGCCAGGGAGCGCAAGTTTGCGGCGGCGGAACGGCTCCCCTTCCCGCACGCCGCTCCTCGCCCGGTTCAGGAAGAACTGATGCGGGCGGTGGACCGCGCGATCGCACAGGGAGAGGTTCTTCTCGCCGAGGCGCCGACCGGGTCGGGAAAGACGGCCGCCGCCCTTCACCCCGCGGTTGCGGCCGGCCTTCGCACCGGCCGCCAGGTCGTCTTTCTCACCTCCAAGACGCTGCAGCAGAAGATGGCGGTCTCGGCCCTGACCGCGATGAACGAGCGCGCTTTTCACACGCTTCAGGTCCGCGCCAAAGAGAAGATGTGCGCGAACGATCGCATCCTCTGCCACGAGGACTTCTGCCGCTTCGCCAGGAATTACCCGGAGAAGATGGCGCGCTCCAACATTCTCGGGCGCCTTCGCGACTCCTATCCGCATCACGACCCGGACGTCGTCTTCGAGGAAGCCCGGCGGGAAGAGGTCTGCCCGTTCGAGGTTCAGCTCGAGCTCGCGCAACGTGCCGACGCGATCGTCGCGGATTACAACTACGTCTTCGAGCCGGGCGTGGCGATGCGGCACCTGACCGGCGAACAGCTGAAGGACGCGATTCTCATCGTGGACGAGGCGCACAACCTGCCGGATCGTGCCCGTCAGATCTTCTCGCCCGAGCTTCTGGAGGCCGGGTTGGTCGCCCTCGAGACCCGACTGGCCTTGGAGGTCGGCGACCTCTTCGGCGACCTTGCCGCGAGTGTCCAGGACCTCCTCGCTATTCTCGAAAAGTCGGCGGAAGAGCTGCCCGAGGGCGACGCGATCGCGGAGGTCACGCCGCCCACCGAAGAGATCCACGCCTGGCGAGCCGAATGGGAGCCCAGGCTGCTGCGCTATCTCGAATGGAAGCGCGACACCCGGGCGGCTCTCCCGGACGACCCCGTCCTCGACCTACACTTCACGGTCCTTCGATTCGCGGCGGTGCTGAACCTCTACGGACCAGACTTCGGCTGCGTCGTCGAGCGACGCGCTTCCGGCCTTCGACTCGCGCTCGTGTGCCTGGACCCGGCCCGCGCCGTCGGACCCGTCTTCCGCTCGGCGTTCTCAGCGGTCCTCATGTCCGCGACACTCACCCCCCACTCCGCGATCCAGCGGCTGCTCGGTCTCCCGGACACGCGGACCGGGTCGATCTCGCTTCCCCCGCCGTTTCCACGGGAAAACCGCAAGGTGCTCATCGTGCCGACGGTTAGAACCACGTTCGCGGCCCGTGAGAAGAACTACGCCCCGATTGCCACACTCCTCGCCGAGATGTCCGACGCCCACACGGGGAACGCCCTCGTCCTGTTCCCTTCGTACCGATTCCTTGCGTCGGTGGCCGAGCGGATGCCGCCGACGCGCGCGAGACTGCTTCTCCAGAGGCCGGACCTTTCGGACTTCGAACGTCAACGCGTGCTCGCTGCGCTCACGTTTCCGCCGCCCGAGGGCATACTTCTGTTCGCGGTCTCGGGCGGGATGTATGCGGAAGGCGTGGACTACCCGGGCGACGTGCTTTCCGGAGTTTTCGTCGTTTCTCCCGCGCTCCCCCAGGTGTCGTTCGAGAGAGAGCTCCTCCGCCGGTACTTCGAGGAGCAGGAAGAAGCCGGGTTCGACTACGCCTACCTGCAGCCGGGAATGACCCGGGTGGTGCAGGCGGCGGGACGACTGATCCGAAGCGAAACGGACCGGGGCGTCATCGCTCTCTTGTGCCGCCGATTCCTCGAGGAACCATACGCGAGCCGGTTGCCCCGCGACTGGTACGCGGAGAGTCCGAATGAGCTCATGTCGCAACGACCCGCGGAAGAGATCCGCGAGTTCTTCGAAGGCTACGGGCAGACGTCGTGAAGTCTTCCTCCGCCCCGAACGGACCGCGCTTGACCGTGGACGCCTGGGTCCGCGACCGTCGCGGACGCCTCCTTCTCGTACGGCGCGGCGGGTCACCCTTCGAAGGAAGCTGGGCCCTGCCCGGCGGCTTCTGCGAGGTGGGTGAGACCACGGAAGAGTGCGGTGCTCGGGAGGTCGCGGAAGAGACTGGCGTGAAGGTCCGCATCGGACGGTTGCTCGGCGTCTACTCGGACCCGAAGCGCGACCCGCGGGGCCATACCGTAACGGTGCTCTACGAAGCTCGCCCGATTCGCGGTGTCGCCCGCGGAGGCGACGACGCGGCCGAGGCGAGGTGGTTCATGCGGCGGGAATTCGAGAAGCTCGACCTCGCCTTCGATCATGGAAAGATCGTCCGCGAACAGCTCGGGCGCCGGCGCCCGACTCGATCCAGGCGGCTGTCCTCGTAATGCCCTGCTGCGCGCGGCGATTCTCTCTGACAGCCGCCCCCTAGCGGACGACTGGCTCGACGGAAGGAGGCGCGGCCTCGGCCCGGGCGGCGCGGCGTCGCTCCAGAATGAACTGCTCGCGCGCCGCGTCGAACTTCTCTTTGTGGCGTTCGATCATGGCGACCGCCTCGTCGATGGAGGGCGCAAGCGTGACCAGGTCGAGGTCGGCCGGATCCATGAGAGCCCGCGAGACCATCTCGCGCCGCATCCAATCGAGCAGACCGCGCCACATGTCTCCGACGAGCACCACGGGGCGCTCCGTCAGGAAGCCGACCTGCAGAAGCTGCCACACCATGAAAAGCTCGAGGCTCGTACCGACCCCACCGGGAAAAATCACGAACGCCTGGGACATCCGCACGAAGTGGTGGAGGCGTGAGAAGAAGGTTCGGTGTGCCGTGACCGTATCGAGGTACGGGTTGGCCTTCTCGTAAGGGATCGAGATCGTCAGTCCGAAGGACCGAGTCTTGCGCGTTCCGCGGGAGGAGGCCGCTCCCTCGTTTGCCGCTTCCATCAGCCCCGGTCCGCCACCTGTGACGATGTCGCAGCCGATCTCGGTCAGGCGGGAAGCGAGACCGCGGACCTCCACGTATTCGGGATCACCCGGTCGGATTCGCGCGCTGCCGAAGACGGCTACCCGGTAGAAGTGAAGCTCGGCGGGGGTGAGCTCTTCCAGCTCCTCGATCGTGCTCCAGAGCCGGACGATGGTGCGGTCTATGATTTTCCCGACGTCCGGCTCTCTCCGGACTTTTCGTGTCTCTTTCATGCCCGGCTCTCCCGGAGTTTCGGTGGATCGCACGGTGCGGTGCGAGCAGCCGAACCGACGACCGCTCTCCGGCGCGCTATTCGGACGACCGGAGCGTCACCGAGAACGCCCTTGACAGAAGGCCATCCTCCGTGACGGCCCAGACCGTGTACCGGTAAAAGGTGGCCGGGTGGGCGGCCGGATCCAGATATGCGTAGGCGAACGACTCGGGGGCGCGAGTCGAAGACGGAATGATCTCGGGTCCCGTCCGGGCTATCCGTCCGTCGTACAGGACCTCCTCGCGGAAGATCGCCCAGCCCGCGAGCCCCTCGTGAGAAGAGGTATTCCACGTGATGCGGGGGCCGTCCGGACCTCCGGTCGCGTGCGCGCTCAGCCCGGCGTATGGGAAAGCTGCCGCGGTCTCGAAGCCGGCGGGAGCCCGCAGCGTACCGCCGGGAAACCCTCCCGCCACGATCCAGTCGAGCCGGGCCACTCCCCCAAGGGGGACCGTCCTCACGTCGCCGGCCGACAGGAGGAGCACGTCGGGAGGAAGAGCCGAGTCGCGGTAACGGACGATCACCGCTCCCGCCGCCGCGTCCTCCGGCCACGAGACGCGAAGCGCGGAGGCGCCGTCACCGGGCAAGTAGGTCCGGTGTCTGAGCGTGAAGCCCGCGGGAGCGGCGGCGTCGAGGGCGCCCGCCTGCAGGTCGAGGAGTCCCACCCGGGACGGGGTCACCTCCGGTTCCAGAGTCGAATAGAGCCGCGCCGCGAACCGCACGAGCGGAAGCTGCTCCGCCTCGCCCGTCCTCTCCCCGTAGCTCCCCAGAAGGACGGGGAGAATGGGCTCGTCCGACTCGGCCGCCCGCTCCCACGCCTGTACGAGAAAGCCGGGGCCGGCTGCGCGCGCGAGTTCCTCGACGAAGAGGCGCCCCAGGGTGCTCGGATTGGCGTCGATCGACAGTTCCGGCGCCGCGGCTGCCACGAGCGCGGCCTCGAGGTGGTCCGACGCGTCCCCGCCCGCGAGAAGCGATGCCGTTGCCTCGGTCAGGAAGGTCCCATCGACGACGCCGTACCCTTTCAGCGTCGCGAGCGCAACCTGACGCGAGACCTCGCGAACGATCTGTTGAGCGGTCCACCCGCTGCCGTCGAGGAGCACCGCGGCCGCGACCAAGCGGCCGTTCTCGACCGAACGAGCGGCCAGCAGGCGAACGCCTTCCGCCTCCTTCCGCGCGACGAAGACGCGGAGGGGCTGGCTTTCCGTGAAGGGATTCCGCCATCCCTGGCGAGCGTAGAGGTCGTTGAAGAGGCGTCTCATCTCCACCGCGAGGAGCCCGGGGAGAGCCGGGTCGTCCGCTTCGTCGAAGAGGATCGCCCGGCCCGGTAGGATGGTCTGCGCGGGCCCGAAGTTGCGGTGGGGGCTGTGGATCCACGCTTCGGGAGAGGCGTCGAGCACCGGCTGGGCGGAGGCCGTGAGCGCGCTCGTCAGAAGCAAGACACTGGTAATCAGTGACTTGCGGGCCTTCCGTTCCCGGTTTCCCGAACACATGGGTTTTTAGAATAGTCGCCGGGGCTCGGCCCGTCAACCGTTTTACGGTTGGACTAAGAAAGTCGTTGGGGGGATGACCCGGGACCGCCCGCCCGATCGTCGGTCACGGCAGGGTTCAAGCGACCGTGCCGGAACTGCCGGTGGAGGGCCCGCCCGGCTGCGGCAGCTTCACGACCACGACGGTGATGTTGTCTACGCCACCCCGCTCGTTGGCGGTGTCCACGAGTTTCCGGCAGAGGTCTTGCGGCTCCCGCTCCTCGCCGGCCAGCTCGTGGATCTCCTCGTCGGAGAGCATCGTCGTCAGACCGTCGGAACAGAAGATGAACTCGTCTCCCGGCTCGAACGAGAGCTCCTTCAAGTCGGGCGACACCGAGGGCCCCCCGCCGAGCGCTCGAGTCACGACGTTCTTCAGCGGGTGAGTCTTAGCCTCTTCCTCGGTGAGGATTCCCGCCGTGACCTGCTCGTGGACCCAGGAGTGGTCGTCGGTCAGTCGGGACAGGGCCCCGTCGCGGAAGAGATAGGCGCGGCTGTCGCCCACGTGCGCGAGCGACAGCGTCTTCTCGTTGATCAGGCCGGCCACGACGGTCGTGCCCATCCCCTTGAGCCAGGGCTGCGCAGCTACCGCCGCCATCACACGCTCGTTTGCCTTTTCGATCGCAATCGCGAGCCGGTTGCTGTTGAACTGAAGCTGGTGGTCGTATCGGAACGGCCATGTCGCTTCTTCCTTCTGCCGGGTGGCGGCTATGAACTCACCGATCGTTTCGACGGTGATCTTCGCGGCGACCTCTCCCGCGGCGTGCCCTCCCATGCCGTCGGCGACGATGAAGAGTCCCTCGGAGACGTCGAGCGCGTACGCGTCTTCGTTGTGCTTTCTCTTCCGGCCGACGTCAGTGAGACCGAAGGCTTCGACCGGAGTCATGGCGCCGCCTGCCATCGCGATCAGGAACGCCCCGCGAACTCGCGTCCGCGGCGGCGCAGCCCGGCTTCGTTCGCTTCGGCTCGCAACGTCACGCTTTCACCGCGCGTTCCGCCCGCACTTCCTCGAGCGCCCGGCGAGCGTCGGACTGCGCGGGATCCCAGCTCACGGCATCCTGAAAGGACTTCTCGGCTTTCGAGAGAAGGCCCGCCTGACGGAAGATCTTGCCGGCGTCCTTCAAGAGGACGACGTTGTGCGGGTCCAGCGCGACGGCCGTCTCGAGCGCCTTGACCGCCGCTCGCAGATCCCCGGCGCGGGCCGAGGCGAGCCCGAGGTGATGGTGAGCTCGTGCATCCTTGGGGTCCCGGCATGCGGCAAGGGAATAGTTGCCGGCGGCCTCCGCGTAGGCGCCGGAGCGGTAGGCGCTGTTCCCCTGTTCCATGTAGTCCTGGACGACGGCGTCAGCGGTCCCCCCGTGGGACGTGAGCAACCGCTCCTGGTCGTATGCCTGCCGGCGCTCCGTGTTGCAGAGCACGTTCAGCGCCTCGGTGAGTTGCTGGAAGCGCGCTTCGGCGTCCGCCTTGAGCTCGCTCGGAGCGAGATCGGGATGGGCTTTGCGGGCGAGCGACCGAAACCGCTCGCGGATCTCGCTCTCGCTGGCCTCGCGACCGACGCCGAGCAGCACGTAGTAATCGTCGATATGAAACATATCTTCCGATTCGATCGGAAATCGGGGGTCCTCGGCACTAAACATACGGGATAACGCTCCACCGGAGCAAGCGGAGGCCGTTGTGCCGCCGGTCACGTTTCGGGGAGGACCACGGCCTCGGACTGCAGCTCCACCCTCCCGCGCACAATCAGCGGCGCTTTTCGACGAGAATCCTGCGGGCGGCGGTACGGATGACGGGCGCCAGGTTCCGATCCCGGAACACCGCCCGCAGTTCGCGCACCGGAAGGCGCTTCAAAAGTGGGAGCGTGACGTCGAGCGGCGCTCTCGGGTTGCGCACGAGTGCGATCGCGACGGCCGGCCGGCGCATCCACTCCCGGTTCTTCGTGATCCGGCGAAAGAGCTCCTCGTCGAGGTTTCTCATGGCTGCGAACCCTTCGACCTCGGTGTCCGTCAGAGCCCGCGATTTGAGAACGGCGAGCCCGATCAGCTTGTTGGTGTCGGCGATCAGAATGCGGCGTTCCTCCCGGCTGCCCTTGTGGGCGAGGTCGATTTTCTCGGGGACCGTCATGACCGCGATCCGACGGTAGACCGCGCCGATGAAAAGCGAGTCGTCCTCCGATTCGCCCTCCGGACTCTCCGTCTCTCCGGCTCCGGCCGTCGATTCGGTGTCTTCGCCGAGGTCGCCCTCGTCCTCGAGGTCTTCCCCCGCCGCTTCCTCTGAGTCCGGCAGCTCGTCGTCGAGGCGGCGGGCGTCCTTCTCGCGCCGCCTCATCCTCTTCTCGAGGAACTCCTCCGTAAACTCCGCGAGGAGCCTTCGTCCCTCCCCCGTCAGGGCTGGATTCCCGAGGAGCGCAGTGACGAGAGCCGGTTGAGCGATGAGACGTGACTGATTCGCGATCAGCGCTTCCTGCGGCCGGCCGGTCGCGGTTTGCGCCAGGTGGAAAAGAGTCGAGTCTTCCACCTCCCGCGACCGAACGACTTCTTCGAGCACGAACGGATCGTCGCTCTCTCGAGCGAGCACGTCGAGCTCCGCCGGCAAAGGACTTGCGCCCCTGGCGAAGGCGGCGAGCCGGTCGGGCAACTCCGCCTGAAGCGTCTGCCGCGCCGTCGCCGCGTTCTCGGGATCGGGGTCGCGTACCACCGCAAGGAGCGCACGGAGTGCGTCTTCCGGCTCGAGGGGAAGCAGGCCCCGAGCCGCAAAGAGACGGATCTCGCGAGGCGCGGAGCCGCCCCGCAGCAGGGCAACGAGATCTTCAGAAGCCGGGAGACCGGTGCTCAATTCGAGGGGGAGATTACCCTCGCGAAGGCGAATCGGGCAGCACGACGTTCCGGACGACCTCTCCGGTACGCCCGAGCCGCTCGACGGGACGCCCATCCACCGACACGCGCACGCCGCCGGCGTTGCCGAGCGTCACGCGAAAGCCCTTCTGCGCCTCGAAATGCCGGCTCTCACCTGCCGTCACCAGCCCGCCGAAGATTTTCTCGCCGTCGGCCGAGATCTCGATCCAGGACGGCTCATCGAAATCGAGCACGAGAGCGATGCCTCCATCGGCCGGGAGGATTTCGGGAGCGTCTTCGCGGATCAGAGGAGTCGGTTCGTTTGAGGGCGATACGTTTTTGAAGGAGACCGGCTCGACTCGCGCGACTCCCGTCGAGCGAGCGGCGCCCGGACGTCGGTGATCCGGACTCGCGATGAGGCCGAGGAGAAGAAGGACGGCAGTCACCCCTCCGAGAATCGTGCCGGCGGTGGAGCGGCGGCCTCTCAGGAAGCGCGAGCTGCCGGTCGGCTTGCCGTTGGCCGAGGCGGGCGCCGCGCCGGTCTGAACGTCGGCGAGATAGGTGTTGATCTTGTCCACCGGATCGAGACCGAGATGCAGGCAGTACGCCCGGATGAAGCCGCGCGTGAAGACGGGCGCGGGAAGCTTGCCGAGGTCGCTTCGCTCGAGTGCGGAGAGGAGCCCCACGGAAATTTTCGTCGCCGCGGAGATCTCTTCGAGCGTGACCTCCCTGACGACGCGCTCCCGGCGGAGTTCGTCTCCGAAGCTCGGACGCGACGGTCGAGTATTTTCCATCCGTCGAAATTGAACCTAAATTGATTGTTGCGGACTGATGATCGGCTCGATGCTAGTCCCCCTCCCGACGGCGCGCAAGGATTCTTTGCGCCGCCGCGCGAACGGTCGGCGAGGCGCCGGGCGAGACGCTCCAGACCGCCAGATCTTCTCCCGTCGCTCGCTCGAGGACCCTGTCGAGGGCGTCATCGCGCAGCCGGAGGTGGCCGGAGAGGCACCTCCCGGACGGACCGGCGCCGGTTCCCGGGGGAGATTTGCGATGCCGGCGACCTTTTCGGGACGCGCCCCCGGCCCGACCATCGGCTAGCCTGTTTGCCCGCCTTGCCGGCGGCTGACGCGACGGCAGGCCCGTGCGAGCCTGTGCGACAGCCGCTCGAACGCGACCGGGCCACCTCTTTCCGCGGCGGCCACGAGGGCCGATCCCACCACGACGCCGTCGGCCAGCCGGGCGGCGGCGAGGACGGCGGCGGGCGTCGAGACGCCGAACCCGATCGCGATCGGGAGCCGGGCGGCCGCGCTCCCCCCACGGTAGCCGGCCCGGCGCGCGCGGGCGACGGTCGCCGGGAGGGTCCGCGGAAGCGAGTCGCGCGTGCCCGTCGTCCCGGTCCGGGAGACAATGTAGAGGAAACCGCTCGACAGCCGGGCGGCACGCGCCATCCGCCTGGCCGAAGAGGTCGGGGACACGAGGAACACGGTATCGAGACCGGCGGCACGAAACACGGGCTGAATCTCCCCCGCCTCCTCGGGCGGAAGGTCGGTGATGAGAACGCCGTCGAACCCCGCCGCCTTTGCCTCGGCCGCCGCGCGTTCGAGCCCGCGCCGCAGCAGTGGATTCAGATACGAGAACAGGACCAGGGCGACCGCGCTTTCCCGCCGGATGTCGCGCGCGACGGCCCAGACAGCCGGGAGCGTCGTCCCGGCGGCGAGAGCGCGCGCGGCTGCCCGCTGAAGCACGGGACCGTCCGCGATCGGGTCGGAAAAGGGAACGCCGAGCTCCAGAACGTCGGCGCCGGCCCGATCGAGCGCCCGCGCGAGCGCGGCGGTTCCGCCGGCGGCGGGATCGCCGGCAGTGAGATACGCGATGAACGCCGATCTTTCCTCACCAGCCGCGCGCGCGAAAGCGGCGGCGATCCGGCGATCGCTCACCCGGCGGATGTCTCGACGATCTCGAGGTCTTTGTCGCCGCGCCCGGAGAGGTTCACGAGGATCCATGAGGTCTTCGGCATTTTTCGCGCGAGGCGAACGGCGAACGCGATCGCATGGGCGCTCTCGAGCGCCGGCAGGATTCCCTCGGTTCGGGCGAGGAGCCGAAATGCGTCCAGCGCCTGGCGGTCCGAGACCCGGCGGTACCGGACGCGGCCGCTCGATCGCAGGTATGCGTGCTCGGGACCCACCGCCGGATAGTCGAGCCCGGCCGAAACCGAGTGCGTCGGAAGGACCTGTCCATCGGCATCCTGCAGCAGCATCGTCCGCGTGCCGTGGAGAACGCCCACCGAACCTCCGCCGAAGCGCGCCGCATGATCGCCGGCGCGACGTCCGCGCCCGCCCGCCTCGACGCCGTACAGCCGCACGGCCGATTCGAGATAGGCGGAGAAGAGCCCGATGGCGTTCGATCCCCCTCCGACGCAAGCGACGGCCGCTTGCGGATCCCGCCCGGCGAGCTGGCGGAACTGGGCGCGCGCCTCCCGGCCGATAACCGACTGGAAGTGCCGCACCATCGTCGGATACGGGTGCGGCCCGAGCGCCGACCCGAGGACATAGTGTGTGGTCTGGACGTTCTCGATCCAGTCGCGCATCGCCCCGTTGATTGCGTCCTTCAGCGTCCGGGACCCCGAGTCAACGGGGACGACCTCCGCGCCGAGCAGGCGCATCCGCGACACGTTCGGCGACTGGCGCTCCATGTCCACGGCGCCCATGTAGACGACGCAGGGAATCCCGAGCCTTGCCGCCGCAGCCGCCGTCGCGACGCCGTGCTGCCCCGCTCCGGTCTCGGCGACGACGCGGGTCTTTCCCATTCTCGTCGCGAGGAGCACCTGGCCGAGACAGTTGTTGAGCTTGTGCGCCCCGGTGTGGAGCAGGTCTTCCCTCTTCAGGACGATTCGCGCACCGCCGGCGCTCCGGGAGAGCCGCGGCGTCTCCGTGATCGGCGTCGGACGTCCGCCGTAGTTTCGCAGCAGGTCGCCGAGCTCGCGTCGGAACCGCGGGTCCCTCCGGTACCGGTCGAACGCCAGCTCGAGCTCCTCGAGCGGCGCCATGAGGGTCTCGGGCGCGAATCGGCCGCCGAACGGGCCGAAGTACCCGGGAGCGCTAGTCGCCCTATCCCGCTCGGGCATCGGCTTCCCGGACGGCCGCGAAGAACCTCTCCAGCTTCGCGCGGTCCTTCACTCCGGGCGAGGCCTCGACGCCGGAAGCGACGTCCACGGCGTCCGCCCGCGTCCTCGCGATCGAGTCTCCGACGTTGTCGGGGTGCAGGCCTCCCGCGACGAAGAGGGGAACCGGCCACGCCCGGTCCTCAAAGAGCGACCAGTCGAAGGGAACGCCGGTACCGCCTGTTCCGCCGGGCGACGAGGAATCGAACAGGATCCCCGCGCAGCGCTCGAGGAGCTCGCGAGGCGGGATCTCGTCGTCCCGGCCGGCGTGGGCAACCGCGATCACCGGCACTCCGACGTGGCGGAGGTCTTCCGCGGTGAGTCGCCGGTGAATCTGGACGAGATCGAGGGACGCTTCCACCACGGCCACTTCGATGTCGCGGTAGCTCTCGTCAACGAAAACGCCGACGCGCAGGGCTCCCGTCGCGGCCGCGGCGAGGCGCCGCACCCGCTCCGGCCGAACCTGGCGAGGAGAGAGCGCGGAGAAATTGAAGCCGACGTACGCCGCGCCCAGCGCGCACGCGGCCTGGACGTCCTCCTCCCGCGTCAGTCCGCAGACCTTCACGTCCGTCAACTCCCAAGCTCCCGCAGCGCCGCCTCCGGGTCCTCGGCCCGGAGGAGGCTCTCCCCGACGAGAAACGCCTTCCATCCGACGGCGGAAAGGCGCGCGACGTCCTCGCGCGACCGAATGCCGCTCTCAGCCAGCGGAATCGGCCCGGCCGGAATCTCGCCGGCGAGAAGCTCGAGCGACGAGACGTCGGTCTCGAAAGTCGCGAGGTCGCGGGAGTTGACGCCGAGGACGTCAGGGGCGACGGCCGCCGCGCGCGGGATCTCTCCTCGGCCGTGCGCCTCGACGACGACGGCGAGGCCGCGGTCCGCAGCCGCGCGCCGAAGCTCGCCGAGCGACCGGTCGTCGAGCGCTCGCACGATCAGAAGGACCGCGTCCGCGCCCAACGACAGCGCGAAGTCGAGCTGACGTTCCGAGACCACGAAGTCCTTCATGAGGACGGGGAGACCGGAGATCCGCTTCGCCCGTGTCACCCAGTCCGGTCTTCCCGCGAAGTGGTCCTGCTCCGCGACGACGGAGATCGCCGCCGCGTGCCCGCGCCGGAACGCGAGGGCGAACGTCTCGAGCTTTCCATCCGCACCCGGGACGATCTCCCCCGACGACGGAGATCTCGCCTTGAACTCCGCGATGATTCGGGCGCCCGGCTCGGATAGGGAGGCGACGAATCGGGCCCCGTCGCTCGTCCGGGCCGCCGGTCCCATCGCGGAGTACTCGCCGCGAGCAAGGCGCAGCCGCTTGTCGGCGAGGATCCGGTCGAGCACGCCGGTCACCGCGCGGCTCCCGCGGCGCGCAGCCGCTCGAAGGACCCGAGTGCACGGCCGTCGTCGACGGCGGCACACGCCTGCTCGTAGCCCTCGTCCAGGGTGCGCGCGAGATCCGCGACGACGAGCCCGAGCGCGGCGTTCAGAAGGACCGTCTCGCGCCGCGGACCCTTCTCCCCTTCGAGAAGCGCTTTCAGCATGGCGGCGTTCGAGGCGGCGTCGCCTCCGGCGAGCTCGCCCGGATCGACCGCGGTCTGCCGGACCTCCGCGGGATCGTATTTCCACGGCCGCGTCCAACCCTCCCGGACTTCGATTCCCGTCGCGGGGACGCCCGGTATGAGCTCGTCGAGCCCGTCGGCGGAGTGGAAGACGACAGCGCGCTCCGACCCGAGCATCGCGAGGGCCTCCGCGAGGAGGCGCACGAGCTCCGGCCGTCCTACGCCGATCATCTGCCGGGTCGCCCCGGCCGGATTCGCAAGCGGTCCGAGCGAGTTGAAGATCGTGCGAACGCCGAGCTCTCGCCTCACCGTGCCGAGCTCCTTCATCGCCGGATGGAACGCAGGCGCAAAGAGAAACACGAGCCCGACCTCGTCGAGCACGCGGCCGGCGCGGTCCGGGTCGAGGTCGATCGCCACTCCCGCGGCGGCGAGGACGTCGGCCGAACCAACCCGCGAGGAGATCGAGCGGTTTCCGTGCTTCGCGACATCCGCGCCCGCTCCCGCGGCGACGATGGCCGTCGCGGTGGAGAGGTTGAACAGGTCGCGCCCGATCCCGCCCGGCCCGCACGTGTCGAGAAGCGGCGCGCGGCGAGTCTGAACGCGGCGCATCCGGGCCCGGAGCGCCGCGACCGCTCCCGCGATCTCGTCGGACGTCTCCCCGCGCGTCGCTATGCCGATCAGGATCGCGCCCTTCTGGGCCTCCGTCGCCTGCCCGTCCATGAGGTCGAGGAACACGGACTCGGCGAGCTCGCGCGATAGCGGCCGCCGTGCGGCGATGATCTTCAAGGCTTCGGCGATTTGTGGTGTCACGAGGGTTCCTCTTCGCGGGATTCCGGCTGTAGGCAGGACCCGAGAAAATTGGCGAGGAGCCTCTCCCCCGACGGCGTCAGGACGGACTCGGGGTGGAACTGCACTCCGAAGACCGGCTTTGACCGATGAGCCAGCGCCATGACGAGGCCGTCTGCGGTTCGCGCGGTGACCCGGAGAACGTCCGGCAGGTCCTGATCGCTCACGATGAGCGAATGGTATCGCCCCGCCTCGAACGGACTCGGTATCCCGGCGAAAAGCCCGTCGCCGTCATGGAGGATCGGCGAGCTCTTCCCGTGCCTCGGCGCCGGCGCCCGCAGGACGCGTCCACCGTGGAGGACGGCGATAGCCTGGTGACCGAGGCAGACCCCGAGGACCGGAATCCCCGCGTGCTCCGCCGCCGCGATCATTTCGAGGGAGCGGCCCGCGTTCTCCGGGCGGCCCGGACCGGGTGAAACGATCACCGCCTCCGGCCGGCGCGAGACGGCCTCGTCCGGGTCGAAGCGGTCGTTGCGCGCCACCTCGACGGCAAACCCGAGCTTCCCGACCGCCTGCACGAGGTTCCAGGTGAAGGAGTCGTAGTTGTCAACGAGGAAAATCATGGCTCGATGGGAGACGCGCTTCGGGTCCGACGGGCGATTTCGACCGCCTCGAAGAGCGCTTCGGCTTTCGACTCGGCTTCGCGGTACTCCTTTTCCGGGACCGAGTCGGCGACGATGCCGGCTCCCGCCTGGATCCGGCAGACGCCTTTTTCGACAACCGCCGTCCGGATCGCGATCGCCATGTCGAGGTTGCCGGAGTGGTCGAGATAGCCGACCGCCCCGCCGTAGATGCCGCGCCGGCAGCACTCGAGCTCGTCGATGAGCTCCATGGCGCGGATCTTCGGCGCGCCAGCGAGCGTCCCGGCCGGAAAACACGAGGCGAGGAGGTCGGTCGAACGCTTTCCGGACGCGAGCGCGCCGCGGACTTCGGAGACGAGGTGCTGGACGTGCGAGTACCGCTCGACGTCGGCCGTTCGCGTGACCTGGACGCTCCCGATCTCGCAGACGCGCCCCAGGTCGTTTCGGGCGAGGTCCACGAGCATGACGTGCTCCG
Source organism: Thermoanaerobaculia bacterium (assembly GCA_046717185.1). Lineage (GTDB taxonomy): Bacteria > Acidobacteriota > Thermoanaerobaculia > UBA5066 > Gp7-AA6 > Gp7-AA6. The sequence continues at coordinate 255 of JBKJVY010000357.1, read as the reverse complement.
CGCGTTCCTTCGGGTCGGCCCGGAGACGCGCGGCAAGAGCTTCGTCCTCTTCCGCGTTCGCGCCTCGCCGGATCGTACCGGCGATCGGACGCGTCCGGGCAATGCCGCCGCGGTAACGCACGAGCATCTCCGGCGACGCCCCGAAGATCGCGGCCTCGCGGGTCTCGAGATAGAAGAGATAAGGCGACGGATTCAAGGCCCGGAGCGCGCAGTAGACGTCGAAGGGGTCACAGTCCAGCGGCGCGGTCCAGCGCT
>JBKJVY010000356.1:0-2738 GCA_046717185.1 Thermoanaerobaculia bacterium | reverse complement strand
CAGCACAGAGGCATGGCGGCAAACCGGCGCGCGCTCTGGAGCTCGCCCTCTCGGCGCCGCGAGGTCTCGACCGCGAGAAGGGCTTCCAGGTCACTCGCACCGCGCGTATCTGGATCGACGCGTCCGGGGTGCCGCTCGCTTCGGAGATCCGAAACCAGACGGAAGTGCGGCGACTCGTGTTCAAGGTGCGATTCGACGCCACCGAGAAGAACGACTACCTCGTCGCCGGCAGGCGCCTGGTCACGCGACGCCGCGAGACCGCCAACCAATGGAAGGCGTGGATCATCGCCGAAGGCTCGAATCAGTCGGTGACGACGGTGGAGCCGTTGGAGTAGGGTCAACGCTGAATTCCTGAAAATGGGGTATCCCCTTGACTCAGGTAACCACTACATCTGGTGGTTACCTGTCCGGGAGGATTATCCCCGGAGCCTCGGGGACTTCGAGGAGCGATTCTGCTCGGCGGCGGCGTGCCGAGCCCTGAGGAAGCTTCGCTGGCCGGACGGGTTTTCGATGTCCGTCATGGGGGGGCAGCGCGGTTGGCGGGTCGGGCGCGGCGATCTGATGGAGTGTTCGACCTGCCAGCGGCTCGGAAGCCGAACCACAACATATTGGGGCTACCTGAGCGAAAGGGATACCCCATTTCAGCTTTTCAGCGTTGACCCTAGAACCGGAACACCACTCCCGCGTTGGCGCCGATGCCGGAAAGGTCGAGAGGAACGTCCTCGTCCAGGTCGAGGTCCTGGAAAAACTCGCCCCGCACGGTCCCTTCGATGTTGCGATAAATGCCCTCGATCGAGAACGCGACCCGGGAGCTCGGCGCTCCGATGTCGGCGCCGCCGACGAGGTAGTAACCGATTTCGTCGTCGATGTCCCCGACGCTCGTCTCGAGGATGTAATAGCCGGCTCCTCCGCCCACGTAGGGCCGGACCATCGAGTTCTTGAGGAACTGGATCACGATGCCCGCCTCGAGAGGGTAGGCCTTGATCTCGAAGTCGGCGGACTCGGGCTCGACGTCCGCGGTCACGTCGTCGAAGTACGTTCCGCGCAATTCCACGAACGAGAACCGCAGCTTCGCGCCGAACCCGAACGTCCTGTCCGCCTGGTCCGTCTTCCAGTAGGCGCCGTGCAGTCCGAGATCGGTTGCGTTCGCGGGTCCCGCCGCGGCGCCGAAGCCGAGAAGCGCGATTGCGATCATGAGATGTCTCTTCATGGGGCCTCCTTGCCTGTCGGGAGGAACGGGAAGCAAACCGCGCGCCGCTTCGAATCGAGAACCTCTAGTCGTATTTTTCGTGACCCTTTCCTTTTCCCTTGAGATGCCCCTTCCCCTTCGCCTTCTTGTGGCCGAGCGCTTTTCCCTGGCCCGCCTTCGTGACCGAGACTACGCGCTGACTCGACCAGTGCCCGGGGACGTACTGCCAGCCGCTCGAGACGCGCTCGTAGCGCGCCGGCACCCAGCTCGCGGTCCTCGTCGGCCCCACGGCCCAGCGTCCGGGCACCCAGGCCCACGAGTCGCCGTCCCAATCCCAGTAGCCTCGGGCACGCACGTATTCCGGCCCGGGTCGGGCGACCACCGTCTCGACGCGAAGCGGCGGCGGAGCAACCACGACGATCATCGGACGGACCTCGTCCGGCAGGGGCGGCGGCGGCGGAGCCGGTTGAGCCGCGGCGGGAACCGCGAGCACGGCCGTCAGGAAGGCCGCAGCGAGAATTTTCGATCCGGGTTTCGGCATCGGAACACCTCCTGTCGGTGCTTTGAGAGAGCAGAGAGTGTGCCATCGGGCAAGTCGATGATGTGTCGAGGGTTGACACTCCGCCCGCGCCCCTGTAGCTTCTCGGAAGATTCATCGCATGTCCGACAGAGGAAGAGCCGCCTCCGTGGTTCTGATCGCCAGCCCCATCGCTGGCGTGCGGAGTCAGTGGAGTGAAGGACTCGAGGACCGGTTTCCGCTCTACGAGGTCGCCGAGAGGCCTTCGCTCGAGCGGAGCATGGCGAACCTGAAGCCGACGATCCTGATTCTGGACCTCGCGCTTCCCGGACTCGGCGGAGTCGAAGGCACTCCGGCCATCCAGCGATTGAGCCCCGTGACCTCGATCATCCTGATGACGAGCACGTCGAACGACCAGGAGGGCCTCGCCGCCCTGAAAGCGGGCGCGAGGGGGTACTGCAACCTCGACATGGATCCGCAGCTTCTGAAGAAAGCCGTTTCGGTTGTGGTGAAGGGGGAAATCTGGGTCGCCCGGAACGTCTTCGCGCCGCTCCTCGAGGAGCTGACGTCCCTGACCGAAAGGCGACACAAGGAGTTCCCCCCCAACCTCGACACGCGGCTCGACCGGCTCACGCCGCGCGAGCGCGAGATCGCACAGCTCATCGGTAGCGGCGCAAGCAACAAGGAAATCGCGGGGCGTTTGGATATCACGGAGGCCACGGTGAAGGCGCACCTGACCGCAATCTTTCGCAAGCTCGGACTCTCGGACCGGCTCGGCCTGGCGCTCTTCGTGACGGAGTACAACCGGGTGGCCCGATGAAGCGGGCGAAGCGGACCGCGAAACGGCCGGGCGCCAGCCTCGAATGGGTCAAGCGCCGGAGAATGCCGAGCGTAACCATTCTGATCGCAGACTCGGAGAAGTCGAGCCGCGCGGCAGCGATACGCGCGATCCAGTCGCTCCGCGGAATGCGCGTCGTCGGCGAGGCGGGAACCGGGCTCGAGGCTGTTTCGATGACGGGGCGGCTGAAGCCC
>JBKJVY010000355.1:0-8860 GCA_046717185.1 Thermoanaerobaculia bacterium | reverse complement strand
GTGAGCGTCGCGAGGCCGGACAGGTGGAGCGCGGCGAGCAGGAACCCGCACGCGATCCCGACGGACTCCGACGCGTAGTAGTTCTTCCGCTTGACGGCCGTCCCGTCGTTCACGCCGTCCGCCGGCGAAGAAGGCTCGAAATCCATCTTGAAGACGATGACGAGCCAGGGTGCGGTCTCGAGAAACGGCTTGCGCCAATCCGTGCCGAGAGGAGCGAGGGCTTCCAGCCACTCTTCCGGCATGCGCCGCTCGTAGCTTTCCTTTTCCTCCGCCTCGGCCGCGATCCGGATTCGGCGCTTGACCGCGGGATCGGAGACGAGGACGAACCGCCACGGCTGGCGGTTCGCTCCGGAGGGCGCGGTCGCGGCGGCGCGGACCGCGTTCAAGACGAGCTCCGCCGGGACGGCCTCGTCGGAGAAATCGCGGACCGTGCGGCGCCGCTGCATGCGAGCAAGGAACTCGTCGGAACGCCGGCGCGCCTCGCGTGGGTCGACGCGCTCGAATTCCAGCGGGATGAATCGCGGAGGTTCTCGCATGCGCCGGATGGTAGCCTTTCGCCCCCATGAAGAAGAGCCTGCTGCTGCTCCTGCCCGCGATCACCGCGCTCGCGCTCGTCGCGGCGATGCCGACTGGGAAGACGCCCGAAGACCTGAAGACCCGCGCCGCTCGGATCCACCGGACCGCCATCGTCGTGGACACCCACCAGGACGTGCCGTATCGCCTGGAGAAGGAGTGGATCGACCTTTCCCGCCGTAACCGGACCGGCCACGTGGACGTCCCGCGGCTGAAAGAGGGGGGCGTCACGGCCCCGTTCTTCGCCGCTTACGTGCCCGCAGCCTACGCGGAGTCGGGCGGCGCGGCAAAGAAGGCGCTCGAGACGATCGAGCTCTCGCGCCGGCTCGCGTCCGCGCACCCTGACCTCGTCTTTGCGGACTCGCCCGCCGGCGTGCGCGACGCCAAGCGGAAGGGGAAGATCGCCGTCTTGATCGGCCTCGAGGGCGGCCACGCGATCGAGGACTCGCTCGGAACGCTCGCCGCCTTCCATCGCCTCGGCGTGCGCTACATGACGCTGACGCACACGAACACGAACGGCTGGGCGGACTCCTCCGGGTCGTTCTGGAGCCCCGGCTTCGACCCGAAGAAGTACGCGGTCCACAGCGGCCTCACCGAATTCGGGCGCGAGGTCGTCCTCGAGATGAACCGGCTCGGGATGCTCGTGGACGTGTCGCACGTCTCCGACGCGACGCTCGAGGACGCCCTCGAAGTTTCCCGGGCGCCGGTGTTCGCGTCGCACTCCTCCTGCCGCGCGCTCTCGAACATCCCTCGCAACCTGACCGACGCGCAGATCCGCTCGATCGCGGCGAAGGGCGGCGTCGTGATGGTCAACGTCAGCTCGATGTTCGTGGACCAGAAGGTCGTAGATGAGTACCTCCGGAAGCGCGACGAGCTCGCGCCGAAGTTCGCCGAGATCGCCGAGAAGTACAAGAACGACCCGAAGCGGCGCGCGAAGGAGGTCTCGGACGTCCTCGACGCGATACCGACCGCGCGCGCGTCGTGGCGGACGGTCGTCGACCACATCGACCGGATCCTCGAAATCGGCGGGCCGCGCGCCGCCGGCCTCGGAACGGACTTCGACGGCATCGAGGACCCGCCGACGGGGCTGGAGGACGTCTCGAAGCTCCCGGTCCTGACCGAGGAACTCCTCCGGCGCGGCCACTCCGAGCAGGTCGTACGGGGCGTCCTCGGCGAGAACTTCCTCGCGATGTGGGAAAAGGCGAACGCCGCCCGATCGGCCGCTCCGGCCCGCGAGGGGCCGATGCCCTTTGCCAAGCCGTGACTCGGAAGCGGTCTCCGATATGATCCGCGCTAAATGATGACCAGACTGCTCGACCTGTTCCAGGCCGCCCCGCAAACGGGGCCGGGAGGGGGCTTGATCCAGTTCCTCCCGATGATCTTCATCTTCGTGGTCTTCTACTTCCTGCTCATCGCCCCGATGCGCAAGAAGCAGAAGCGGCAACAGGTGATGCTGTCTCAACTCAAGAGGGGGGACGAGGTCGTGACGTCGAGCGGCATCCTCGGGAGGATCGCGGCGCTCGACGATGCGAACGGCATCGTCGTCCTCCAGATCTCGGACAACGTGAAGGTCAAGGTCCTGCGTAGCTCGATTGCGGGGCCCGCGGGGGAGCCCGAGGCAACTTCGACACCCGCGGCGACTTAGGCCGAGTTTTCAGCTTTCAACAATCAGCTCTCAGCCTCGGGGTCCCGGTGACTGCTGACAGCTTCTCCGATACACTCCATCGTTCTTTTTCCGGGAGGAACGCTTGTCCAAGAAGGTTCGCTGGCGGGTCTTGCTCATCGTCTTGATCGTGGCCGGAATGGTCACGGGTTACATCGCCATGGGCTACGCAAACGCGCGGCGGGAGTGGACCGGTCCCGGTCAGCCCTCCTTCTCCGATGCGCTTCGCAGAGGCGTCAAGCTCGGCCTCGACCTTCGCGGCGGCATTCACCTCGTCCTTCAAGTCAACACGGCCGACGCCTTGAAGGCCGAGCGCGACGACGCGGTCGAGCAGCTCCAGACGCAGGCCCGCGAGCAGGGTTTCACCCTCGGGCCCGTCGAGCTTCCCAACGAGCGGTCCTTCGCCGTCGCAGTCACGCCCCAGACTGACGTCGCCAAGCTCGAGGACACGGTCCGGCGGTTTCTCCCGGACTGGGGTGTTTCGACGGCCGGCGGAAAGTGGACGTTCGCGGTCAAGGATCTCGGGCGCCGCCAGATCGAGGACAACGCAGTCGCGCAAGCGGTCGAGACCATCCGAAACCGGGTGGACGAGTTTGGCGTCGCCGAGCCCCTGATCGCCCAGCAGGGCACGAATCGAATTCTCGTGCAGCTTCCGGGGATCGACGACCCGAAGCGCGTCAAGGACCTCATCAAGAACACGGCTTTCCTCGAGCTGAAGCTCGTCGTTTCCGGGCCGTCTTCTGACCGGGCCTCTCTGCTCGCTCCGCACGGCGGTCAGGTGCCTGCAAACCTCGACCTCGTGGAGGCAGCGCCAGAGCCGGGCGAGCGCCAGCAGGCTTGGTATCTCGTTCAGAAGGTCGCCGTCATCACGGGGCGGGACCTGAAGAATGCCCGCCCGACGCAGCAGCAGCTCGGCGGCAGCGCCGTGTCGTTCTTCCTGACCGCCGCGGGCGCCGAGAAGTTCGCGAATGCGACGGGTGCGAACGTCGGCAAGCAGCTCGCGATCATCCTCGACGGCCGGGTGAAGTCGGCGCCGACGATCAACGAGCGCATCACCGACCAGGGAGAGATCTCCGGGAGCTTCACGCCCGAGGAAGCGAACGACCTCGCGCTCGTGTTGCGCGCGGGCGCTCTCCCCGCGGGGCTCACATACCTCGAGGAGCGCACCGTGGGGCCGTCGCTCGGCCTCGACTCGATCCGCAAGGGGCTCACGGCGTCCGTCGTCGGCGCTCTCTTTGTCTTCGCCGCGGTCCTCTTGTACTACCGCCTCGCGGGGTTGAACGCAATCCTCGCGCTCATTCTGAACGCAGTCATGCTTCTCGCGGCGATGGCTCTGTTCGGGGCGACGCTGACGCTTCCCGGGATCGCGGGCTTCATCCTGACGATCGGCATGGCGGTCGACTCGAACGTCCTCATCTTCGAGCGGATCCGGGAGGAGCTCCGGGCCGGCCGGGCTCCCAAAACCGCCATCGAGAACGGCTTCTCCAAAGCGTTCGGCACCATCATCGACACGCACCTGACCGTCATCATCTCGGCGATCTTCCTCTTCCAGTTCGGAACCGGGCCCGTCAAGGGATTCGCGGTCACGCTGATCCTGGGTCTCCTGATCTCGGTTTTCACCGCCGTCTTCGTGTCGCACACGATCTTCGAGCTGATGTACGGGCGGCGCCAGCACATCGACGCTCTTTCGATCTAGTCGGACACTAAGTCGAAAGCGAGAGGCACGCCATGGAACTTTTCCGCCAGACCAGCATCGACTTCCTCCGCTACAAGTGGATCGCGATCGGCGCGTCCTGGCTTCTCATCGCCGTCGGTGTCTTTGCGATCTTCGTTCAGAAGGGCTTGAAGTTCGGGATCGACTTCGCCGGCGGCACGCAGATTGCCGTCCAGTTTGCCGAGCGCCCCGACCTCGACCGGATCCGGCAGGTCCTCCAGTCGGCGAACCTCGGCGAGACCGGGATCCAGCGCTACGAGGAGGCGTCGAAGAACCGGGTTCTCGTCAAGGTGCAGCTCCAGAAGAACGAAGGGCGCGACGTTTCGCAGGAGGTTCAGAACGCGTTGCGCATCGGGCTCCAGGGCGCCGCCGCCGATCCGTCCCGCCTCGACTTGAACCGGGAAGGCCGAGACAACCTCGGCGCGCGTCTTGCCGCCGCCGATCCCGACCGGGTCGCCGGCCGGCCCGAGGTCGTCGCCGCGGACTACTACGGCCAGATCGCGGAGCGCATCGTCGCTCGCCGCTCCGAGCTCGGCATCTTCCGGTCGCCCGCGGACGTCGACTCCGTTCCCGGGCTCACCCCGCCGGTTCGCGCGTGGGTCAAGGCGAACGGCTACAGCGGTCCGTTCGTCCTTCTGTCGGCGGAAAACGTCGGACCGCAGGTGGGCGCCGACCTTCGCAGGAAAGCGGTTCTCGCGGTCATCTGGTCGATCATCGGCATGCTCGCCTACATCGCGATCCGCTTCCGCTCTCTCCCCTTCGGAGTCGGCGCCGTCGTTGCCCTGATCCACGACACGCTCATCACCATCGGGATCCTTGCGGTCCTCGGCCGAGAGTTCAACCTCGTCGTCGTGGCGGCGCTCCTGACCCTCGTCGGCTACTCCGTAAACGACACCGTCGTCGTCTACGACCGCTTGCGCGAGAACCAGAGGACCCCCAAGAAGGAGTCGCTCGAGTCGGTCATCAACCGCTCGATCAACCAGACGTTGTCAAGGACGGTCCTGACGGCTGGGGCGACTCTTCTTGTCTGCCTCGCCCTCTTTTTCCTGGGCGGCGAGGTACTGAATACGTTTGCCCTCACGCTCATCATCGGGATCTTCATCGGGACGTACTCCTCGATCTACGTCGCGGCGGCGATCGTCGTGATCTGGAAGAACCTGCGGGCGGGCCGGAAGCTCCAGGCGGTCCCCGTGCCCCGGCCCGCCGCGCCGGCCGCCCCGGCGGCGAAGAAGAAGTCGGGAAGGCGCTGACCGGAAAACGTAAAACGTAAAACGGAAAACGAAGGGCCTCTCCCGGGTTTTTCCCCGTTTTTCCTTTCCCGTTTCCCGTTTCCCGTTTCCCGGCTCCGTCATTCCGGCGTTACTCTTTCCGTTGTGATCCGATTCGAGGACATCCTCGACCGCGTCGAGGCCTACAACCCGCAGTTCAACCAGGACCTGCTCCGGCGGGCGTACGTCTTCTCCGCGCTCGAGCACAAGGGACAGGTGCGCCGGTCGGGCGAGCCCTACCTCATCCATCCGCTGAACGTCGCCGCCATCCTCGCGGAGATGAAGGCCGACGACGTCTCGATCGTTGTCGGGCTGCTGCACGACGTGCTCGAAGACACTCTCACGACGAAGGAGTCGATCGCTCAACAGTTCGGCGGCGAGGTCGCCGACCTCGTCGACGGGCTCACGAAGATCGGGAAGTTCTCCTACGTCTCGCGCGAGCAGGAACAGGCAGAGACCTTCCGCAAGATGATCCTTGCAATGGTGTCGGACCTGCGGGTCGTCCTCGTTAAGCTCGCGGACCGGCTTCACAACATGCGCACGCTCCAGTACATGCCGGAGGAGAAGCGTCGCGAGATCGCCCGGGAGACGCTCGACATCTACGCCCCCATCGCGAACCGGCTCGGAATGGGCCTCGTGAAGGGCGAGCTCGAAGACCTTGCGTTCATGCACCTGGAGCCGGCCGCGTACGCCCGGGTGGCCCTCGAGGTGGAACGGCGGATGAAGGGCTCGGAGGCGACGATCGAGAAGGTGCGGGAGCGGCTCGCGGCGAAGCTTGCGGAGGCGGGGATCGCGGGTGAAGTCACGGGACGGCTCAAGCGCTACTACTCGATTTCCGACAAGATGCGGCGCCGCGGCGTGGACGCCGCCGAGCTCTACGACATCCTCGCCTTCCGCATCGTGACCAACGAAACGCGCGATACCTACGCGGCCCTCGGGCTCGTGCACCAGCTCTGGCGTCCGTTGCCCGGCCGGATCAAGGACTACATCGCGATGCCCAAGCCGAACTTCTACCAGTCGCTCCACACGACCGTGATCGGCGAGGCGGCGCAGCCCTTCGAGATCCAGATCCGGACGCGGGAGATGGATCTGATCGCCGAAAGGGGGATCGCCGCGCACTGGAAGTACAAGGAGGGGAGGCTCGGCCCGCACGCCGACGACGAGCGGTTCCAGTGGCTGCGGCAGCTCGTCGACTGGCAGAGCGAGGTCTCCGATCCGCGTCAGTTCCTGTCGTCGCTCAAAGTCGACCTCTATCCCGACGAGGTCTACACGTTCACCCCGAAGGGAGAGGTTTTCGCTTTCCCCCGCGGCGCGACGCCGCTCGACTTCGCCTACCGCGTCCACACCGACGTCGGCCATCGTTGCGTCGGGGCGCGCGTCAACGGCAAGCTCGTCCCGCTTCGCACACCGCTCGCGAGCGGGGACATCGTCGAGATCCTGACCGCTTCGAACCAGTCGCCGTCGCGGGACTGGCTCTCGTTCGTCGTAACGAACAGGGCCCGCCACAAGATCCGGCACTTCATCCAGTCGCAGGAAAAGGCGCGCGCGGTCGAGCTCGGCCGGCGGCTCCTCGAGCGCGAGCTCAAGAAGTACAGGAAGACGATCAAGAAGCTGGAGTCGGAGGGCAAGCTCCAGGCGGAGCTGCTGAACTGGGGCTTCTCGCGGGCCGAGGACCTCTACGCCGCTCTCGGGTACGGCAAGCTCGCCGCTAAGAACGCCCTCGAGCGGCTCATCCCGGCGGAGGATCTCGAGCGGCCCGAGCCCCCGAAGCCGGAAACGGCCGTCTCACGGGTGGTCCGAAAGATCCTCCCGTTCGGCGCGCCCGACATCACCGTCGTGGGGCACAACGACCTCCTCGCGTCGCTTGCGAAGTGCTGCAGCCCCGTCCCCGGCGAAAAGATCCTCGGCTACATCACTCGCGGCCGCGGCGTATCGGTTCACTCCGACAGCTGTCCGAACGTCCGCAACCTCCTCTACGACCCGGAGCGGCAGATCGACGTGGCGTGGGCCGGCGACAAGGGGGTCTCGTACGCCATCGAGCTCGACGTCGTCACCGACGACCGCCCGGGGCTCCTCGCGGACCTGACGCAGGCGATCGCCGGCGAGGGCTCCAACATCCGCCGCATCGAGGCCCGGTCGTCGGAAGACCGCAAGGGCTACGTCTCGGTCTCACTCGAGACGTCGGACCTGAAGCACCTGGAGAAGATCGTCAGCCGGTTGAAGGCGGTGTCGGGGGTGCGAGAAGTGATCCGGCGATACAACGTCCCGAAAGCAGGGGAGAGAGAGTAGTTTTCGGATCCTGACCTCGGCCTCGGAATGACCGAGAACCTGTCATCCTGAGCCCTTCGCCCTCCCTGTCATCCCGAGCGAAGCGAGGGATCTGTGTCCCTCTCGACTTCGGTCTTCCGCTCAGGGCAGGCTCCGCGAGGGATCTGTGTCCCTCTCGACTTTGGTCTTCCGCTCAGGCCAGGCTCCGCGAGGGATGTGGGACCAGATTCCTCGGCCTTCGGCCTCGGAATGACAGAGGAGGGTCAGGACTTGGGACTTAGGACTTCCTTGCTTCGCACCGCCGGCTTCACGACCTTCCCGCTTCTCATGCAGCGTGAGCACGCGCGCACTCGTTTCGTCGAGCCGCCAATCATCGCGCGCACCGACTGCAGGTTCAGGTTCCACTTCCGGTTCGTGACGTTGTGGGCGTGACTGATGCTGCGCCCCGTCATCGGGGTCTTTCCGCAGAAGTGACAGTGTTGAGCCATGGTCTCCTCGTATCCGGCGCGAACGCCGTTCAAAAGCGGGGCATCCTACAACGTGCAGTCCTAAGTCCAAAGTCCTAAGCCGAAAGTCGAACATCCTTCGTTACGCTGTCGGCTGACGACGGGGCCGCCGGGGTGCCACGAAGTGGCGCTAAACCTTGACTGGAGAAAAACTTTCTGTTATTTTCCCTCTCAGCCGAAATAACCCAAGGTCAAAGCCCAGAACCGTATGTTTTTTTTCGGTAGGGCGTAAGCGTGCTGTTCCGGAAGACGAAGAACCTCGTTGGCCTCGACATTGGCTCGTCAGCGATCAAGCTGGTCGAGCTGAAGGACGTTAAAGGCGGGGGGTACCGACTGGTGAAGTCGGGTCTCGAGACCTTGTCGCCCGAGGCGATCGTCGACGGCGCCATCATGGACGCATCCCTGGTGGTCGACACGGTCAACCGCCTCGCGTCGGCGCTGAACGTTCGAAACCAGGACTTTGGGACGTCCCTGTCGGGACATTCCGTGATCGTCAAGAAGATCTCGCTTCCGGCCATGTCCCCCGAGCAGCTCGGAGAGTCCATCCGGTGGGAGGCCGAGCAGTACGTCCCGTTCGACATCAACGACGTCAATCTGGATTACGTTGTTCTCGACTCGGGAGCCGGCGACTCCATGGACGTGCTCCTCGTGGCCGTCAAAAAGGACAAAATCGGGGACTACACGAGCGTCATCTCTCAATCCGGACGGAACCCCCTCCTGGTTGACGTGGACGCTTTCGCTCTTCAGAACGCGTTCGAGGCCAACTACCCGATCGAGCCCAACCGGGTCGTCGCGCTCGTGAACGTCGGTGCGTCCGTGACCAACGTGAACATCCTTTCGGGTCCGAGCACGGTATTCTGGCGAGACA